>CP124756.1:600000-845000 GCA_029972225.1 Candidatus Thiothrix putei | reverse complement strand
CACCATTTGGGGACCTTAGCTGGCGGTCTGGGTTGTTTCCCTTTTGACAACGGACGTTAGCACCCGCTGTCTGTCTCCCGTGCTCGCACTTCCTAGTATTCGGAGTTTGCAATGGGTTGGTAAGCCGGTCAGGGCCCCCTAGCCATAACAGTGCTCTACCCCTAGGAGTGATACACGAGGCGCTACCTAAATAGCTTTCGAGGAGAACCAGCTATCTCCGAGCTTGATTAGCCTTTCACTCCTATCCACAGCTCATCCCCTACCTTTTCAACGGGAGTGGGTTCGGTCCTCCAGTACCTGTTACGGCACCTTCAACCTGGCCATGGATAGATCGCTCGGTTTCGGGTCTACTCCCAGCGACTGAACGCCCTGTTCAGACTCGCTTTCGCTACGCCTCCCCTATCGGTTAAGCTTGCCACTGAAAGTAAGTCGCTGACCCATTATACAAAAGGTACGCAGTCACCCCGTAGGGCTCCCACTGCTTGTACGTACACGGTTTCAGGTTCTATTTCACTCCCTTCACCAGGGTTCTTTTCGCCTTTCCCTCACGGTACTGGTTCACTATCGGTCAGTCAGTAGTATTTAGCCTTGGAGGATGGTCCCCCCATCTTCAGACAGGATTTCACGTGTCCCGCCCTACTTAATATGTCCTCTATAACGTTTCGTGTACGGGGCTATCACCCGGTATCGCTGGCCTTTCCATACCATTCCACTACATTAAAGAGATTCGGCTGGTCCCCGTTCGCTCGCCGCTACTGGGGGAATCTCGGTTGATTTCTTTTCCTACAGGTACTTAGATGTTTCAGTTCCCTGCGTTCGCCTCCCTTGCGGGATACCACAAAAGTGGTGGGTTTCCCCATTCGGAAATCTACGGGTCAATGCCAATTTGCAGGCTAACCGTAGCTTATCGCATGCTATAACGTCCTTCATCGCCTCTGACTGCCAAGGCATCCACCGTGTACGCTTAGTCACTTGATCCTATAACCCGAAACAGTCTACTACCTTTTGTGCGGTAAACTTGGGTTACAGCGTGTCTATAATCTCGTAACGATCAATCTTGAGATATATAATCTTCTCAGTTATACATTTCGCCTTGATATTTTTCCATTTTGTTAAAGAACGACCTAGATACTTAGGTTGAACTGACAAAAGCCAGTGCAAAGCAGCCCAAAGGGCTGCTTTGCGGTGACTTCTGAAGTTACCGTGGTGTTGACATTTATTGCAATGCCTTTCGATTCGGGATGAATCAGAAAGTGGTGGAGCCAGACGGGATCGAACCGACGACCTCCTGCGTGCAAGGCAGGCGCTCTCCCAGCTGAGCTATGGCCCCGATAACCTTTGCGATGCAAGAGTGGTGGGTCTAGGTGGACTCGAACCACCGGCCTCACCCTTATCAGGGGTGCGCTCTAACCAACTGAGCTATAGACCCGTGTTCGGTACTAGAGCACTTGCAATAAATGCGGTCTGCCAGACGACTTGTGTGGGAACTTGTGTTCGTGTGAGCGGCGTTTCTCGTAAAGGAGGTGATCCAGCCGCAGGTTCCCCTACGGCTACCTTGTTACGACTTCACCCCAGTCATCGGCCACACCGTGGCAAGCGCCCTCCTTGCGGTTAGACTACCTGCTTCTGGTGCAACAAACTCCCATGGTGTGACGGGCGGTGTGTACAAGGCCCGGGAACGTATTCACCGCGACATGCTGATTCGCGATTACTAGCGATTCCGACTTCACGGAGTCGAGTTGCAGACTCCGATCCGGACTACGGATGGCTTTCTGGGATTTGCTCCACCTCGCGGTATTGCTTCCCTCTGTACCACCCATTGTAGCACGTGTGTAGCCCTGGTCATAAGGGCCATGATGACTTGACGTCATCCCCACCTTCCTCCGGTTTGTCACCGGCAGTCTCCTTAGAGTTCCCACCATTACGTGCTGGCAACTAGGGATAGGGGTTGCGCTCGTTGCGGGACTTAACCCAACATCTCACGACACGAGCTGACGACAGCCGTGCAGCACCTGTGTCAGTGTTCCCGAAGGCACCAATACATTTCTGCAAAGTTCACTGCATGTCAAGACCAGGTAAGGTTCTTCGCGTTGCATCGAATTAAACCACATGCTCCACCGCTTGTGCGGGCCCCCGTCAATTCCTTTGAGTTTTACTCTTGCGAGCGTACTCCCCAGGCGGTCAACTTAATACGTTAGCTCCACCACCAAACCCTAAAGCGGGCCTGACGGCTAGTTGACATCGTTTACGGCGTGGACTACCAGGGTATCTAATCCTGTTTGCTACCCACGCTTTCGTGCCTCAGCGTCAGTGTTGGTCCAGAGAGTCGCCTTCGCCACTGATGTTCCTTCCGATCTCTATGCATTTCACCGCTACACCGGAAATTCCACTCTCCTCTCCCACACTCTAGTCACCCAGTATCAGATGCAGTTCCCAGGTTGAGCCCGGGGATTTCACATCTGACTTAAGTAACCGCCTACGCACGCTTTACGCCCAGTAATTCCGATTAACGCTTGCACCCTCCGTATTACCGCGGCTGCTGGCACGGAGTTAGCCGGTGCTTCTTCTGTTGGTAACGTCATTATCTTCCCAACTGAAAGTGCTTTACAACCCGCAGGCCTTCTTCACACACGCGGTATTGCTGGATCAGGCTTGCGCCCATTGTCCAATATTCCCGACTGCTGCCTCCCGTAGGAGTCCGGGCCGTGTCTCAGTCCCGATGTGGCTGGCCATCCTCTCAGACCAGCTAAAGATCGTCGCCTTGGTAAGCCTTTACCTTACCAACTAGCTAATCTTACGCGGGCTCATTAAATAGCGGCTTGCGCCTTTCCCCCGTAGGGCGTATGCGGTATTAATCCGGCTTTCGCCGGGCTGTCCCCCACTACTCAGTAGATTCCCACGTGTTACTCACCCGTCCGCCACTGAATCCGAAGATTCCGTTCGACTTGCATGTCTTAAGCATACCGCCAGCGTTCAATCTGAGCCAGGATCAAACTCTTCAGTTCAATCTTCATCTTTTGAAATTGAAGAGCAAATCCATCGAAATTACGTATAAATTACATTAACGTGAACTCAATGGTTGCTTGCTTCTGTGCCTCTCGACACAATCACAAGCCCCCACACAAGTTTTCTGGCTTCTTTTGTTAATCTGCGCACTGCTCTCTAAGCAGCGAGGGGCGAATCTTAAAGGCTTTTGAGATTCGTGTCAAGCACTTTTTCAAAAATCTTTTTTCGATCCTGAAATCTGAATAACCACCTAAGTCGTTGATTCTGCTTTCGTTTCAGTGCGTTTCCGCCCTGAGTGAGACGCGCATTATACAGACCAGCAAATGACCGTCAAGCACTTTTGTGAAACTTTTTTGAAAGTTTTTAGTGAATCTCACACCACCTAAGCCCATCCGTTTGATTTGCAAGCTGAATCCAGCCTTGCTCACAACCAACGCCTGTACACAATGCTTGATAGGCATAGTCCGGCAAGTTGTTATTCTCGCTCAAATGCATTCCGATCAAATGTTGTAACTGGCTAAGATCAAGCTGCTCCAGTAAGTAGGTAGACTGATTATTATCTAAATGCCCGTAACGCCCCGCTACCCGTGCTTTCAGCGAGGCCGGATAAGCACCATTTGCCAGCATCATTGCGTCATAATTGCATTCCAACATAAGCGCATCCAAACGCTGTAGCATTTGCAGTATTAACGGCGTGTGACTACCGACATCTGTCAGAATGCCTAACTTATGACAACCGTTACCAAATACAAATTGGCAGGGTTCTCGCGCATCATGAGGAACGGGAAAGGGAATAACTTGCAAGTCCTGGATTTCCAGTGCTTGATGAACATTAATGTAATGCGTGTTGGCGAAGTTGGTATCACGCATAGCATGATAAGTACCCACCGTGAGCCACACAGGAATATTGTAACGCCGGGAAAGTCGCCCCACGCCTGCTGCATGATCACCATGTTCGTGAGTAATGAGAATTGCCGTTAGAGACTGTGGCGGACAACCAAGACGGTGTAAACGCCGCTCGGTTTCACCCAAGGTAAAACCACAGTCCAGCAAAATACGGGTTTTGCCGGACTCGATGAGTGTACCGTTGCCTTTGCTGCCACTACCGAGGGAAGCAAACCGCAGCATTAGCGCTCAAATTCAGACTTGAGGCGTTCCAGCAATTCAGTGGCCACTGCTGGTTTCAATGGGCTGCCGTCAGCGTCACCAACCGTAATCAGACTACGGTTGCCAGCATCAGAGATTTGCACCTGATATTTGCCGCCAACTTTCAACATGTCTTTATCGGATTTGAGCAAACGACTAAAGAAACCTTGCTTGCTGTCTTTGTTATCACCATCGTAAGTGGCAAGGTAAACGCCATTAGCTCGCTGCTGCCCCTCGATGCTCATACCAATTCGCCCCAGCATGACACCAGTACGAATCCAAACATCATTCGCGGCACTACCGACAACCAAGCCGGGTTGCCCACCCTCCAATTGTGTCATCGCGACCTGCACTGCTGTCAACGTAGATTCAGCAACAGGCTGCGCAGTAGCTGTGGCATCACCACCTTGCAAGAAAACCATCAAGCGATTGAGCATTTCTGCCTCTAACTCAGGTCTTGCAGGCGCGTATTGCCATTTTACCCCAGTACCACTGACAGACTCCTCAGCACGTTCATGGCTAAGATAGACATTGGTTGCTTGTTCAGCAGGACGTTCTAAACGAATTTTAAAGCGATCACGACTACCCGCGTCATACATGCCCTCAAATGCTTTACCAATGGTTTTGCGGATAAAATCCAACGGGATTTCCGCCTTGTTTTCTGCCCAGTCAGTTTCCATGATGCCCACACGCGGCTCATCACGTTTGACGCCTACGCCCATCGCACGCCAAAATTCGTGCAATTTCGGCCACACTGCTTCCGCCGGAGCGTTCACTTGCAACCAACGCACATTGCCCTCACGCATAAGCTGAATAGCAGCATTAGTCGGCAACACAACTGCATTGCCACTTTGCGCTTCGCCACGCGCTAAAGCAGCCGCACTGACAGAACCACCCGGAATGGTGGCATAAGTCGGATCATAATCTGGTGCATTCAGGTCTGGGGGCACTTCCAGCGAGTTGATACTTTTGTTGTTTTTATAATCGACACGATCACTGACTGAATCAACATTCAAGCCGGAGCAAGCGGACAGTATCAGTGCTGAACCGATAACCACCACTGAACGTGACAGGGGAAGCATATTCATGGAACTCATTGTCTATTCCGTTTAGAAAACTAACACTCAATACCGGCTTGACGCATGGCTGCCAGCACTTGGGGCTTAATAGCCTCAGAACAAGGGACAAGCGGTAAACGTATGCCGCGTTCATCCCCAAAACCCATTTTCGCCAATGCCCATTTTACCGGCATCGGGTTAGGTTCAAGGAACAAATCGGTGTGCAATGCTGCAAGTGTAGCATTGATACGGCTCGCCGTTGCCCGATCGCCCGCCAAAGCAGCGACACACATTTCATGCATCGCTTTAGGTGCAACGTTGGCAGTGACGGAAATATCTCCTTTACCGCCCATCAGAATCAATTCCATGGCCGTTGCGTCATCGCCACTGTACAAATCCATACGGTCGCCACAACGCTGTAAAATGTCGGCGGCGCGTTCCAGATTGCCGGTCGCTTCTTTAATACCGACGATATTGGGGATCGCAGCCAAACGCTCAACCGTTTCAGGCAACATATCACACGCCGTCCGCCCCGGCACATTGTAAAGAATCTGTGGGATTGCCACGCGCTCAGCAATCAGCTTGTAATGCTGATACAAACCTTCTTGCGTTGGCTTATTGTAGTAAGGCGTCACCAGCAAGCAAGCATCCGCGCCGTCTTGCATGGCGATTTCGGTCATTTCGATCGCTTCGGCGGTGCTATTCGAGCCAGTACCTGCGATCACCGGAATTTTACCCGCCACCAAATCAATCACACGTTTCATGACATGCCGGTGTTCCTTGTAATTCAAGGTTGCCGATTCGCCGGTTGTGCCGACTGCCACAATAGCGTCGGTGCCGTTTTCCAAATGGAACGCCACCAGCGCTTCCAACGCCGCCTCATCCACGTCCCCATTGGCTTTCATCGGGGTTATGAGTGCCACCATACTGCCGCGAAACATGCAAATCTCCAAAAAATAGTTTGACAGCATACTACTGAGGCGGGTAATGAAACACAAGCATTACACGAAAGGAGAACGCCATGACGACCCCAACCCTCGGTACACCTGTACCTGACTTTACCCTCGCTGCCACATCTGGCTTGACCTTCCGCCTATCCGATTTTCAGGAAAAAGCCAACGTTGTCCTCTATTTTTACCCTAAGGACAGCACGCCAGGCTGCACCACCGAAGGGCAGGATTTCCGCGATGCGTATGCGCAATTTCAAGCCGTAGACACGGTGGTCTTTGGTATTTCGCGGGATAGCCTAAAGTCACACGAAAACTTCAAAGCGAAACAGGCTTTTCCCTTTGAACTGCTGGCGGATGTGGATGAAATCGCCTGCAAACTGTTTGATGTCATCAAATTGAAAAATATGTATGGCAAACAGGTACTCGGTATTGAACGCAGCACGTTTCTGATAGATAAGCAGGGTGTGTTGCGGCACGAATGGCGCAAAGTGTCGGTGAAAACACACGTTGCGGCAGTATTGGCAGCGGTGCAAGCGCTGGCGTAAACACCTAAAATAATGCTTACCCTATGACCTTAAGGAGTATCATGAGTCCAGCACACGCCCCCCATACCCACGTAAACCGCTTATTTGTCCTCGACACTAACGTGCTGATGCACGACCCCACCGCCCTCTTCCGCTTCCAAGAACACGATATTTTCCTGCCCATGGTGGTGCTGGAAGAGCTGGATCACAGCAAAAAAGGCGTGTCGGAAGTGGCACGTAATGTGCGGCAAGTCAGCCGCTTTATGGATGATCTGATTTCCGCCGCCGGTGCCGATGCCATTCACTCAGGCGTGCCGCTCTCTAGTAACCCGATGTTCGGTAATGGCAAAGCGCCCAGCGGCAAACTGCTGTTTCAAACCGAAGCACTCGACTATCCTGCCCCAACGGGTTTGCCAGGGGACTCACCCGACAATACCATCCTCACCGTTGCGCTGAGCTTGCGGGACAAATACCCCGAACGTGATGTGATTTTGGTCTCCAAAGACATTAATCTGCGCATTAAAGCCACAATTGTGGGCTTGAAAGCCGAGGATTATTTCAACGACCAAGTGTTGGATGATGCCGACTTGTTGCCCACGGGTTTCCACGAATTGCCAGCCGATTTTTGGGAAGCTCACAATAAGGAAATGGAATCCTGGAAAGAGCATGGGCATACCTTCTACAAACTGTTCGGCCCATTGACGCAAGAATGGCTGCCAGGGCATTTCTTAGCCTTACCGGGCGATCAGCCGTTTCAAGCGATTGTGCGTAAAAAAACGTTTGATCACGTCATTATTGAAACCATCCGCGATTTCACCGAGCCACGTCACGCCGTCTGGGGCATTACTGCCCGCAACCGCGAACAAAATTTCGCGCTGAATTTATTGATGGATCCCGATATTGATTTCGTCACCATGTTAGGCGCAGCGGGGACGGGCAAAACCTTGCTGACACTCGCCGCTGGCTTGGCACAATTGCTGGATGAGCAACTCTACAAAGAAATCATTATGACGCGCGTCACCGTGCCAGTCGGCGAAGACATCGGCTTTTTGCCCGGTACGGAAGAGGAAAAAATGGCACCGTGGATGGGTGCGCTCATGGATAACCTCGAAGTCCTTACCCAGCCCACCGGCGGCAGCAAATGGGGTCGCAGCGCCACCGATGAATTCCTCATGAGTAAAATCAAGATAAAATCGCTAAATTTTATGCGTGGTCGAACCTTCCTGAATCGGTATATCATTATCGACGAAGCGCAAAATCTCACCCCTAAACAGATGAAAACCCTGATTACCCGCGCCGGGCCGGGAACAAAAGTCGTGTGCTTGGGGAATATTGCGCAGATTGATACACCGTATTTGACCGAAACTTCTTCTGGTTTGACGTATGTGGTGGATCGTTTCAAGGGCTGGGAACACGGCGGACACGTCACGCTGCAACGCGGCGAACGTTCACGCTTGGCGGATTACGCCTCTGACCATTTATAACGCAAGGGTTTTACATGTTGCATGAAATTATTGACTGGATAGTCAATGCAGTACACGGCTGGGGTTATACCGGCATTTTTGTGATGATGTTTTTAGAATCAACCTTTTTCCCCTTCCCCAGTGAAGTGGCGATGATTCCTGCTGGCTATCTCGCACATCAAGGCAAAATGAATTTGTGGCTGGCGATTGCAGCCGGTTTAGGCGGCAGCTTAGCCGGTGCATTGTTTAACTACTGGTTAGCCTTCCACTTTGGACGCCCGTTTTTGGTACGTTACGGCAAATACGTGATGTTCAAAGAGGAGCACTTACAGCGCATGGAAACATTCTTTGCAAAACACGGGCATGTCTCAACCTTCACCGGGCGGTTAATTCCAGCAATACGTCAATACATTTCATTGCCTGCTGGACTGGCTCGCATGAATATCCCATTGTTTGCGTTTTACACCGGATTGGGTGCTGGCTTATGGGTCATGATTTTAGCATTTCTCGGTTATTTCATTGGCGATAATCAGGCGTTGATTAAAGAAAACCTGTCCACCTTGACACTGGCAACGCTGGGCTTTGTTGCATTGGTATTAGTCACTTACGTGGTTTGGCAGAAACGCCGTACTGCTTAAGCAATTTGCAGAGCGCTAATCAAAAAATCGACTAATGCCCGTGTCTTTTCGGGCAAAAACTGCCGACTGGGATAGACCGCGTAGACCGAGACGGTTTGCGCGGAATACTCTGGTAAAATCCGCACCAACTCGCCTTTTGCCAAGGCTTCCTGCAATTCAAAATCCGGCAGCAGCGCCACGCCCATGCCTGCAATCGCGGCTTGTTTCAGCACTTCACCGTTATTGGCGCACAATTGCCCGCGTATTTGCACATTGCTGGCGTGTCCGGCTTGATCATAAAGCGTCCAACCTTCGCGGTGGCTGACGTTGGTGTAATGTAGGCATTGGTGTTGGGCTAACTCGGCGGGCGTTTGCGGTGTGCCGTGGGTTTGCAAATAGGCTGGCGCGGCGACGGGCAGCAAGTAAGCATTTTCCAGCTTGCGAGCCACCAGACGCGAATCATCCAACACGCCGATACGGATGACTACATCGTAATCACCACTCGCCGCATCGGTGTAAGCATCATCCAAATGCGCGGTCAAGTGAATATCGGGGTGTTGCTGCAAAAAGCGGATCAGCAATTTCGTGAGGCGCACTTTGCCATAAGTCATCGGCATATTGATGCGTAACTCGCCACTGAGTTTGCCCTGCATCGCCAGCAAATGTTGATCAACGCGATTCACTTCCTCCTGAATTTCGCGGCAATGTTGGTAGTAATAATGCCCGGCTTCGGTCAAGGACAGTTGGCGGGTATTCCGGGTCAGCAAACGCACACCCAGCTCGGTTTCCAACATTTTCAAGCGTTTGCTGACGGCGGCAACCGTGAGTTCCAGTTGATCAGCGGCAGCAGTGATGCTTCCCTTATCGACGACGGCAACAAAATTAGCCATGTAATCCAAGCGACTCATTGTTAACTTCCCATTGAGAGTTAATGTATTTTTTGTGTCTTTATCAAAAATCCATTAAACCTTATTCTTTTACTCAGGTAAAGACAGTTTCAAGGAGCAGGTTATGGAACTTATTCGTGCAGATTCACGCGGGGCATTCACCAACGACTGGCTGGATAGCCGCCACAGCTTTTCGTTTGGCGATTATTACGATGCCGAACGGATGTCTTTTTCATCCCTGCGGGTGATCAATGAGGATTGGGTAGCGGCGAAAGGTGGCTTCCCGATGCACGGGCATCGTGATATGGAAATCGTCACTTATGTGATGAAAGGCGCGTTGTCGCACAAGGATAGCCTCGGCAATGGCAGCACGATTCGCCCCGGCGATGTACAGCGCATGAGTGCCGGGCGCGGGATTTTGCATTCGGAATTTAATCATTCGGACACGGAAACCGTGCACTTGCTGCAAATTTGGCTGCTGCCGACATTCACTGGCATCCAACCCAGTTACGCGCAAGAACATTTCCCGCTGGCACAACGGCGCAATCAGTTGCAACTGTTGGTATCACCCGATGGGCGCGATGGCTCACTGAACATGAATACCGACACCTGTTTATACGCCAGCATTCTGGAAGCGGGGCAAACCGTCAGCTATGAAAAACCGGAGAGCCGAGCGGTTTATGTGCACGTAGCACGCGGACAGCTCCAACTGAATGGCACGGCGTTACAGGCGGGTGACGCAATGGCGATAAAAAACGAAACAGCATTGGAATTTACCACCGATTCGACGGCAGAATTTTTGCTGTTTGATTTGCCGTAAGGAAATACAAAATGCAAATGCGCAATTCGACGCAAACGTATGGCTGGGTTTCGATCCTGCTGCATTGGCTAATGGCTGTCGCACTGATCGGTATGTATGCCGTCGGCACTTACATGGTCGATTTGGAATATTACGACACCTTGTATCACACCTTACCAAGCCTGCATAAAGCCGTTGGGGTAATCATGGGTGGCTTATTGCTGGTGCGCGTGGCGTGGCTGTATTCCCAACCGCGCCCCTTACCCAACATTAGTAGCGCCCCCGCCATTACCCATCTGGTAGGCAAACTCGGTCACTTAGGTTTATACGGCTTGCTGATCGTCATGCTGATCAGTGGCTATTTGATTTCGACAGCGAAAGGGCATGGTATCAATGTCTTCGACCTGTTCGAGCTACCCGCCCTGTTAACGGCGAACAAAGCACGCGGAGAACTCGCTGGCGATATTCACGCCATTGCCGGAACACTGTTTATTTTACTGGTCAGCATCCATGCGCTGGCTGCTTTCATCCACCACTTTTACTGGAAAGACAACACCCTCACCCGTATGTTGGGCAAGGGCTAACAAGGAGACATTCATGAAAAAAATCATCGCCACCTCACTGCTAACGCTGGGTTTACTGGCAGGCAATGCCGCACACGCGGAAGACTACACCATTGACACCGAAGGGATGCACGCCTTCATCCAATTCCGCATCAAGCATCTCGGCTATAGCTGGTTGTACGGGCGTTTCGACAAATTCAGCGGCAACTTCAGCTACGACGAGAAAACACCCGACGCAGCTAAAGTGGAAGTCACCATTGACACCACCAGCGTCAACAGCAACCACGCCGAACGCGACAAGCACTTGAGCGGTGAAGATTTTCTGGACGTTACCAAATTTCCTGAAGCGAAATTCGTCAGCACCAAATACAGCGGCGGCAAACTGGAAGGCAACCTGACCCTGCACGGCGTTACCAAACCAATCACGATTGACGTAAAAGAAATCGGTGCTGGCCCTGACCCGTGGGGTGGTTCACGCCGTGGCTTTGAAGGCAGCACCAAGTTTGCCCTTGGCGACTTCGGCATCGAAAAAGATTTGGGACCAGCGTCTAAAGAAGTCGAAATGATCTTGTCGATTGAAGGCGTGAAGAAATAACGAGCCTTTATGCAATACTTTCGCTCAGTGTACGCACACTGGGTGGAAGTGCATAATCTGCTGCCAGCAAGTCAATACCGTCCATGATTTGCGCCGAACTTTTCACTTGCAATGCTGTAAAACATTGCCTGCGGTAGTCAGGATTTGACTGAAAACGGGTAAGCGCTTTGAATAAAGGTAATTTCACTGGATAAGCATTTTCAGCTTTATCAATCGCCAATGCCGGGATTTCCGCCTGCAAGCGCAGTACCGCAAGGTCAATCAGATCACGCGACCTAACACCGGCATCTGCCCAACGATCTGCATTCGACAAGAGTTTCTCACTGCAACTGTCCGCAAAACCCAAACAAGGGAGCGCACACCATTCGGGATAAACCGGCGCATCCAGTGCAATGCGTGCTTCTGCCACCATTTCAAACTTGATGAGCGTATCCCCAACCACCACCGCAAAACGGACACCGTATTGATCGGCCTTGAATTCTCTTGGCAAACCAATACCTGACTGATCTTTGAATAACGCCGCATACCCTTTCTCCGCCATATCGGTACGCAACTTTCGATAACCAGCACCTAACGGACAAATAAAATCAATATCTTTGCTCCAGCGGTATTCCCCATACTGCAAAGCCAACAACGTCCCGCCGCCAAAATAGGCGGAGACATCGCGACAAAAATCAGCATCCAGTGCGTTAAGAATGGTTAGGATTTTCTGATGATGCTCAAGATCAAACATCATTGCTCAACCAAGAGTGTTTAGACTCAGCCAGTGTTTTGAGGAATGCCCGCTCCTCCCCCTCTACATCAGCCAATACTCCGCGATACATCCAACCACGCTCATATAAATCCAGCATTTCATCAGCCGTCAACTGACTCACATCCGCCTGCTGCCAGCAAATAGCCTGCAAAAAGGGTAAATGGGTAGGTGTTTTTACAGGTTCTGGATGAATGGCTTGCATGGTATCCCCTTGTTTTACTTAGGTAGAATGAGTATAGCATTCAGCTCGGTATCACCCACTAAAAATCCCGCCCAAAATTAAAATACGCCTCCTGATCCAAGCCCTGAGTTTTGCGCACCCCAATAAATGCAGGCCCGACCGGTGTTTCCCCGCCCAAAAAGACCGACCCCGTACCGCGCAAATCGCCCAAGGCCACATCCTCCGCCTCCTGCCAAGCTTGCCGCGCTCCCACGGATGCACCCACGTGCACTTTGGCAATCTGCGGCACTTCCGCCAGCCCGCTCATGTACGTCAGTGAACCATCCAGCGTATAATTACCAATCAACTGGTCATTATCCGTAAACGCCAAGCGCCCGGTTTGCAACGCCTCGCCCGTGCTATACAACAAGCCTTCCTCGTTATTGGCATTCGCCTCCAGCCGCCCACTGGCAATCACGCGATGCTTGTCTTTGCTCCACACCTGTTCACGCTCCAACTCAATACGCGACACATCCGTGTCACTGCCCAAGGCTTTGATACCGTGTGTATACGTTGCACTCATGCGCCCGCCTTTCGTCGGGAAATTCACCGAATCCAGCGTATCCGCCCGATATTGCAATTTCAGCCCCGCCTCGGTCAAAGAATCACCCGGCAAGGTTAATGTGCCGGTTTTCACTTCCGGTTCAATACGCTGCAAGAATATTCCGGCACGCGCTTCCGCACTATTGTTCAACGCCCGCCCGACATCCACCTGAACGCCTGCTTCAGACGCGCGTAATGTTGCCACTTGTTGC
Source organism: Candidatus Thiothrix putei (assembly GCA_029972225.1). Lineage (NCBI taxonomy): Bacteria > Pseudomonadati > Pseudomonadota > Gammaproteobacteria > Thiotrichales > Thiotrichaceae > Thiothrix > Candidatus Thiothrix putei. Next base: position 831,663 of record CP124756.1, on the reverse strand, counting down.
GCCCCATCCAAAATACTGGCATCCCGTTCTTGATACCAAGCACGTGGGGCAACGAACGTGGCATTATGATCTTGCAGCGGGTGGTGCAATTCGGCAGAAGCCAGCATCCGTTCACCGATCACGCCTTGCAGCCGCAATTCGGTGCCTTGCGCGGTAAGCCCTTGGCGCACGTATTTCACCCCAGCCTGATACCCGGTATCACCGTTGAAATTATCACTCAACGCAAACCCCGTGCTGACCCGTTGCTCACCTTGATCCGCCTTACGCGCCATGACCTTCAGGTCGTAATCACCATCCGAGCGTTGCGTCAGGTTATAGTCCACCAAACTGAAATACCCCAAGCCGTATACGCGCTCCAGCCCTGCTTGCAAGCGCTGATCGTCCAACACCTCACCGGACTGGATACCCAGTTGTTGTCGCACCAGCTTATCGCTCAACGATGACTCATTTTCAAGCTGAACGGCTGCCACCCGAATCGGCGTGTCTTGGTTGTTTTGTTGTGCCACTGCCCGCCGAGGCGCTGCCCCCGCAAGTGCTGCCAATTGCTGCAAGGCAGGTAATTGCGCTTGCGCCCCCCGCACCCCCAGCGGAATGGTTTCTTTCACCCGATCAAAGGCCAGATTGCCAATCCCCCCTACCGGCGGTTCAATTAGAATATCAACACCCTTACGAATCAGCTTGAGTTGGCTGGCGCTACTTTTGCGCATCAACAAATCCATCGACTGCAAGCTAATAGCCAGCGCAGAATCCAGCTTGCGGTTGGTTTCTGAGGGAATGCTGGACACAATCACAATATCCGCCCCCATTTGCTTGGCAATATCCACGGGTAAATTATTCGACACCAAGCCGTCCACCAGCAAACGGTTGTCGATGGTCACGGGTGCAAACAGCCCCGGAATCGACATACTCGCCCGCACTGCCGTTGCCAGATTGCCCTGTTTCAACACCACCGTTTCACCGGTACGAATATCGGTTGCCACCGCCCGGAACGGAATCGGCAAACGGTCAAAATCACTCACCCGCTCCACCGGCTTCAGCAAGCGCCGCAATTCAAACATCAGCCGTTGCCCGTCAATCAAACCGCTGGGTAATTTCACCCCTTCCTTGGACACGCCCACGCTGAACGCACTGAAAAAGTCCGCGCTTTGCTGCTTTTGTTGGTAAGACTTGTTTTGGTGGGAAGCATCATCGCGAAACAAGCTGAGCCAATCCAATTCATTCACCACCGTTTCGATCTGGGCGGCACTCATGCCTGAGGCGTATAAACTGCCGACAATTGCGCCCATGCTATTGCCTGCAATCACGTCGATGGGAATATTATTGGCTTCGAGAACTTTGAGCACCCCAACGTGGGCGACACCGGCAGCACCACCGCCACCGAGTACCAGACCAATTTTAGGGCGATGTGGGGTATCGGCTGCGTTAGCCTGTGCGAGACTCAGCACCAAGAACAGTGCGACAAGGAATTTCATAAGCATAATCCAAACTCAGGGGAGCATGATCGGAGAAGCGTTCGTCCTTGTAAATCGCCGCTGCGCTCACTTTACCCTTCAGTGATGGCGTAAGAATCTGGTAATCAATCCGCCAGCCAACGTTTTTAGCCCACGCCTGCCCACGGTTCGACCACCAGGTATACTGCTCGGCTTCCTGATTCACTTCGCGGAAACCATCCACAAAATCCAATTCATTGAACAGCTTATCCAACCAAGCCCGTTCGTCTGGTAAGAAACCGGAGTTTTTCAGGTTGCCTTTCCAGTTTTTAATGTCGATGTTTTGGTGCGCAATGTTCCAATCGCCACAAATCACCACATCACGCCCGTCGGCTTTCATTTGCACCAAGTGCGGCAGCAAGTAATCCATGCAACGGTACTTCGCCTGCTGACGCTCTTCCCCCGACGAACCTGACGGCAAATACAAGGAAATCACGCTCAGATTGCCGAAACGCGCTTCAATATAACGCCCTTCCGCATCAAATTCAGCGCATCCCATTCCCCTAATCACCGCATCCGGCTCAGTACGGGCATAGATTGCCACGCCACTATAGCCCTTTTTTTCGGCATCATGGTAGTAGCAGTGATAGCCTTCGGGGAAAAACAAGGCGCGATCCTCTTCCAACTGGTGGATTTGCGCCTTGGTTTCTTGGATGCACACCACATCCGCCTGCTGCTGCTTCATCCACTCGAAGAAGCCTTTTTTCGCAGCAGAACGGATGCCGTTGGTGTTAGCGGAGATAATTTTCATCTGAACTAGGATTTACTCGATTAAAAGATTAGCAGGATTAAAGAAAGAGGCGCTGCGACTCTGCATCATGCTAATCCTTTCATCCTAAAAATCACAGTTCAAGACCATAGGGGAAACCGCACACCAGCACTTCCAGCAACGCTTTTTGCGCGTGCAAGCGATTTTCGGCCTCATCCCAGACCACGCTTTGTGCGCCATCCATGACATCCGCCGCCACTTCCAGCCCACGATAGGCAGGCAGACAGTGCATGAAAATCGCATCCGGCGTTGCCAGTTGCATCATCTCAGTGGTGACTTGGTAGCCAGCAAACGCTTTTTCACGGATTTTCTTTTCCGCTTCCTGCCCCATGCTTGCCCACGTATCGGTAACAACCACTTCCGCGCCTTTCGCCGCTTCATTGGGTTCACGGAAAAACGTCACGGAACCTGCCGTTGCTGCGACCACATCCGCATCCGGGTCATAACCTTCAGGGCACGCCACATTCAGGTGGAAACCAAACAGCTTGGCAGCCTCCATCCACGAATGACACATATTATTGCCATCACCAATCCACGCCACGGTTTTGCCATTGGGCAAACCGCGCTGTTCCATCCACGTCATCATATCCGCCAACAACTGACACGGGTGGTGTTTATCGGTCAAGGCATTGATCACCGGAACGCGGGAATATTCGGCAAAACGCTCGACTTTTTCCTGTTCAAAGGTACGGATCATCACCACATCCACCATGCGCGAAATCACCCGCGCCGCGTCTTCAATCGGCTCACCGCGCCCCAATTGGGTATCATTCGGTGACAAAAACATGGAATGCCCACCCAATTGCGTCATGCCCGCTTCAAACGATACGCGGGTACGGGTGGACGATTTCTCGAAAATCATCGCCAAGGTGCGCAGATGCAGCGGCTCATGCGCCTCGCCACGTTTCCACATGGCTTTAAGTTGAATGGCTCGCCCAATCAGTGCGTGTAATTCCACCGGAGTGAAATCGGATAAGGTCAGAAAATGTCTGACAGGTTTATGTTTCATGAGTCTCTCTCTCCAGCAGCGGGGTGCAAAAATGCCTGCACCAATTCACTGACCATAGTTATTATTTGATCCGCCTGTTCATTGGTGATGATTAATGGCGGCAATAAGCGGATAACATTCCCAGCGGTAACATTGATCAGCAGACCTCTCTCCAGAGCCTGTTTCACCAATTCACCGCAATCACGCTCCAGTTCCACCCCAATCATCAAGCCTTTGCCACGAATATCGCGCACCCCTGTCACACCCGTGAGTTTTTCACGGAATTGTGACAGAAAATATTCACCTAATTCTGCCGCCCGTGCGGTCAGATTATCGTGTTCCATTACCTCAATCACGGCACGCGCCGCACGGCACGCCAGCGGATTACCACCAAACGTTGAGCCATGATTGCCGGGGCCAAACACATTGACTGCCTTGCCAGCGGCTAAACACGCACCAATCGGCACACCGTTGCCAAGTGCTTTTGCCAGCGTCATGACATCGGGTTGAATCTTACTGTGTTGAAAAGCAAACCACGTGCCAGTACGCGCCATTCCCGCCTGAATTTCATCCACCATCAGCAACCAATCGTTTGCATCACAGATAGCACGTAAACGTGGCAAGTAATCATTCGCCGGAATCCGAATTCCGCCTTCGCCTTGCACCGGCTCCACCAATACCGCCACGATATTCGGGTTGCTTGCCAACGCTGCGACAGCATCGGCATCGCCGTATTCAACCCGCACGAAACCATCCACCAATGGGGCAAAGCCTGCTTGTGCCTTCGGGTTGCCGGTCGCGGTAACGGTTGCCATGGTGCGCCCGTGAAACGCATTGCTCATCACAATAATGGTGGGGACTGCCACACCTTTATTGTGACCGTACAAACGCGCAATTTTAATCGCCGCTTCGTTTGCTTCCGCGCCGGAATTTCCGAAGAAAACGTTATCGAAACCCGACAACGCACACAGCTTTTCTGCCAACGCTTGCTGGTGTTCAATTTGGTAGAGATTCGAGGTATGCAGCAATTCATGGGCTTGCGCACAAATCGCATCCGCCACTTCGCGTCGCGCATGACCTACGTTACACACGGAAATGCCGCTGAGGGCATCCAAGTATTGTTTGCCTGCGGTATCCCACAGGAAAGCACCTTCGCCTTTCGCGAAAGTGACGGGCAAACGTGCATACGTCGGCATTACTGCATTGGTCACGGCAAAACCTCCAAAAAATCCGCCACAATAGCCATAAATGCGAAAGGCAGCCCAGACAGGCTGCCTTTGCGAGAAAGCGAAAGACTATAGGGAAAGCGTTTCTACTTGTCAATCACTAAATTAGTGCGTTGTCAAGGGCTAAATGTACCTGTTGAAAATCCATTCAACGCATTTCGACAATTAGCGGGCTGGAACGCCTCAGTTTTGCGTCTGTGTTTTAAGCGCCTCGGTAATACGGCTGTTCATATCCCCTGCTTTGATACCAAGTTTTAACCGTGCCTCGGCAGCAAGGCGAGCTTTCTCTGCATCTGAAGCAGCTTGCTTGCCACTTTCCTGGTTTTTACGCTCCTGTTCTTTGAGATTCTTGTAAATCTCATCACTTTGGCGTCGGATGCGCTGTTGCTGATCATAAAAGATCAACCCTTCCCTGTAACCTTTGTTGAAAGGTTCCGCCAAACTTGGCTTGTCACATAGCTTGCCGAGGAAAGGGCCTCGTCTTCCAACTGCCTTGCCATTGTCGTAGGTACAGAAAGCTTTCTCCCCCCGGTCATAACCCCGCAGATACAGCCCCTTGTTGGGGGTGATGCCCACTTTGCCACAATCTTGACCGTAAGACGCTAACAGGCTGTCACGTCCAGCCATGGCGTCGGCATAACCCAATTGTTCCCAATCGGCGGTTTTACATTCCTCTGGTTGTATGGATGCACAAGACACCAACACCAGCCCCAATCCCATGATCAGCATAACTTGTTTCATTGACACTCTCCTTTTGATAAAAGTCTCGCGCTTACGCCGTGTTAAGCGGGATGCAGTTAAATTGAATGACCATTAGCGTTTGATGGAGCGGATGGTAGCGGCGCGTTTTTCCAGTGGTGCGGCTAGGGCTGCCCGGTCGGTTTTTTTGTAGAGTGCCGCCAGATTCTCAAGGCTCTGAATGACCCGTATTAAGCAGTTCTACGCTTTGCTTATTAAGCTGCTCCCATTCTGCATGGGTATCGGCTGCTGCAAAAACCGGGGATGTTCCCAGCAACAACAGCAATGCCAGTGCTATAGAGGGATTGATGCGTTTGTTCGTATTCATTTGCTATACCTGACAGTTAATTCAAACCATGTGCCAGATGCCATATGCCAACGGGAAAAGACACTCAGCCCCGTGACGGCAGCGCTATACACGGTTATACGTTCTGGAAGAAAAAAGGGGTTAAATGCACTCACCTGAATAGTAGTCCTTCACTCCCTATCCGCAAGGTAATCTCACCATGAATTGCCAGCGAGTGGCATCGCTATACACGGTTATATATTCTGGAAGCAGCCGTACTCAACCGCCACCACCACCACCGCAGCCGCCAGCGCCACCGCAACCACCGTCACCACCTCCGAAGCCACCATCACCGCCGCCGCCATCGCCACTTGATTGGCTTACTGCTTGCCAGCCTGTATGCGAACACCTGTCACAACGGCATTCCTCTTGTAAACCATCCTCACTAAGTGTTCCTGTGGGATGGAAAACATTGCGGGTGCGGCAGGCTGGACAACGGTGATAATTCCAATAGGAATAGGCCATTAAGGCCGGAAACCATAAAACGATGAAACCAAATACGTGAACCGCTGATATATAATGAGACAGGTAATTCGATATGCTTATTAGTAGCCATATCACCCCACTGACGGTCAGTAGCGCTGGCAAGCAGCCTCTGGCGTCCTCTATCGCTGCTATCATGAACAAATAAACAAAAATCAGCACGAATGGCCACCACTCCATAGCAATCTACTCCCACAGTGATTCAACATTTGCTTACACAGTTTGTTTGACAGACTCTACATTTCAGCGTTTGATAGCGCGGATAGCCGCAGCACGTTTTTCCAACGGCCCGGCCAAGGCTGCGCAGTCAGTCTGTTGGTAGAGTCCTACCAAGTTTTCAAGGCTCAATACGACATTAGTCTGTTGGTAGAGTCCCACCAAGTTTTCAAGGCTCAATACGACATTAGGATGATATGCCCCCAGTGCCTTTTCCCAAATTGCCAACGCACATTGGTACAGCGGCTCCGCCTGCGCGTACTGACCTTGGTCTTGATATAATCCCGCCAAGTTGTTCAAGCTTTTGGCGACATCCGGGTGGTTTTCCCCCAGTTCCTTTTCCCGAATCGCCAGCGAACGTTTTAACAGTGGTTCTGCCAGTGCGTACTGGCCTTGCTCATGATACAGATTCGCAAGGTTGTTCAGGCTTATGGCGACATCCGGGTGGTTTTCTCCCCGTGCCTTTTCCTGAATCGCCAGTGAACAATGCCAGTACCATAGAGGGTTTGATGCGTTTGTTCGTCTTCATGGGTTAAGTGAAATGTTCCCTAAGTATGCACTTTGGTAATGAATACCCCACTCTCCATATGCGATTAACCTCAAGTCATGATCGTACTCCTTGATTAACATCCAATTACCTAAATCACCTTGTGCACCTCCTGAAAAATGGTGCCAATTATCAATCTTTTGATGTTCAAAGTGCTCAAACTCAAATGTGTTATGAACTATAGAATATGTTTCTTGAGTAACAGGGATTCGTTCAGTTGCCTGATTTAATTTAATGCAATCGATTACTTCAACCACGATCCAAGCATGGTTCTCTTCCTGTGTGAGGACTTTAACTACCTTGCATTTAACAAAAGCTGATAGATTAATTTCTTCAGGATGCTCATCCCAACCATCTAAACTAGATAGAACAGGTTTGTATAGTGTCCAAAATTCAGAATTCAAATCTTCGCAGAATACATAAGAGACATGCACTGCTCTGTTTTCGCCAACCTTTGGAGATCGTTTTGATATTGACCAGAACTTTTTTTCATTCAGCGGTGGAATCGTATTCTCCTGTTCGCTCCACTCAATCACGTCATCGTAAGCCGAAATAACAAAATCCTCTAGCTGGCGAAATTCGTTTGCAGCAGCGTGACCACAAGTTGGACAAATAAAACTTATATTCATGATAGAGTACCTGAGAAAGCATAACAGTTAATTCAAACCGTGTGCTAGATGATGACATCGGCTAACGGGAAAAGACACTCAGCCCCGCCACAGCATCGCTATACATTGCTATACGTTCTGGAAGAAAAAAGGGGTTAAATGCCTAACGTCAACTAATCTTGTCCATTGGGAAAAAAGTCAGCCCAAAGATCGTAACCGTGCGCACCAACCGTAACCAAAACCTCTTTGGTGAGCGAACCAGTCTTCATAGCCTCTGCGACCAACTCAACGAACTTGCTGATGACAAGGTATTGGGCAATCACATATTGGTCATCCAGACTGTGGTCTTTGTATAGCTTGTCAGCATGGTAGATTTTAAAATGCGCCTGTACAGCCTCTTAGCCCGTTAATATCCGCAACGAATCATCACAACGGTAATGCCCCAACCAGTCGGGGTCATCCATATCGACCCCGTTTTCATCATAAGCAAACGGCTGAAACCACCAAAGCTGCGGATTGGCTGAAAAAGCATTCATTGCCAAATACACCGCCTTAACGTCAAAATCACGGCTGCACTTATCAATACAGTCATTGATTACCCCTAGAATTTCCTCTGGCAAATTGCTGAATTGATTGCCAATCAAGTATTTAAAACCTTCCCCTTCTTCTGCTGCCAAAGCGCCACTACCGCCAGTAACAACAGCGCCGCCCCCAAGGTATGCAAAGTCGCTACCACCAGCGGCAGCGCAAACACCACATTGCTAATCCCAAGGCTCACCTGCACGATTAACAACACCAGTAATGCATACGGCACAATCCCACATGACACCGAGCGTCGCCGTATTAACCACCACGCCAAGCCCCCCAGATACAGAAATACCAGCAATGCGCCCAAACGGTGCGTCAAATGAATCGCGGTGCGTGCCGGGTTCTCCAGCGTTCCAAACTCATAATTCACCCCTGCCTGCCATTCAAAGCTGAATGCCGTGCGGAAATCACTCGCAGGCCACCATTGCCCCTGACACAAGGGGAAATCCACCCCACACGCCACCGCCGCATAATGCGTACTCGTCCAGCCGCCCAAGATAATTTGCGCAATCAACAGCAGTAACGCCCCCAGCGCCCAGCCACGTACTGCCCCGATGCTGCCATACAGCGTTGAAAAACGCGGCACATGCCGTTGCAACCACAACCACCAAACCAACGCCAGGGTGGTAAAGCCACCTAACAAATGCGCTGTCACCACCGGCGGACTCAGCAAATGCGTCACCGTCCACATTCCCAATGCGGCCTGAAACATAACGGTCGCCAATAACAACGTCGGAATCCAGATACTCGCCTCAAAATAACGGCGAAACCTTACACGCAATACAAACAGCGCCAAGATCAACACGCCCAATAGCCCCGCTGCGTAACGGTGAACCATCTCTTTCCACGCCTTCGCGTGCTCCAGCGGACGTTCAAACTGATTAGCATCCACCTGCTCCGGCACGCCCACATGCCCGTAACAGCCCGGCCAATCGGGGCAACCCAAGCCCGCATCTGACAAGCGTGTATAAGCGCCCAGCACAATCACCAGCAACGCCAGCCCTAACGTCAACGACAGTAAGATCGAATAGGTTTTTTGCATAAGTGACTACCGCTGAATGAATGAGGGGGAAATAGGTTTTTCAAGCATAGTACGCATTTCTGCCAACGTTAGCTTTCCCTTCGCTTGCTGTAGAATGTTTCCATTAGCATCTAACAAATGATGGCTGGGTACGACCAAATCAGGGGCAAATTGCCGCGCCGCTTGCCCATCCAAATCCAATGCCACGGGCAAACTCAAGTGCAGTTGGGTTTGCACATCCAAAACGGTATTCGGCGGATCTGTTGGCAATGCCACTGCCACCACTTGCACCCGCTCCACATATTCACGCTGCAAAGCATCCAACGCGGGCAACTCCTTCACGCAAATGGCGCAACTGGTCGACCACACGCTCACCCAAGTCAGCTTACCGTGCAAGTCAGGGATATGGGCTTTTTCCCCACTCAACAGCGGCAACGTCAACGGTGTCACCGTTTTTTCTACACATCCCATCAACAGCGCCCCCCAGAGAACCACTGCGTATTTCAGCTTATTACCAATTACTAACATATTGAATGACTTACAATTTTCAATGATAAATATCAAAAACTAGGATATATTATTTTCATCCTGTGTGAAATCACACACTTCCATTGCTTAACCAAGACGGGTGAATGTTTTGGTAACGACAACAAGCAACCTAACCGCTGGCTGCCGTACTTTTGAGGTACGCCCCAACCGTTCATTATCCCGCGAGGGGATGATGGTGTTATTCGCGGCTGTTGCTGTCCTTACCCTGCTCGTCGCGGCGCGTTTCATTTTATTGGGTGCATGGCTCGTACTGCCGTTCGCCCTCCTCGAAATAGTGGTGCTAGGTGTCAGCCTGTATCTGTTTGAACGTGCCTCGCGATATTCCGAGACTATCCAGATAGCCCCTGACGGCATCCTGATTATTACCCGGAACGGGGTAAAGACTTTGCGTGAATACCGTTTCCAGCCTTACTGGGTGAAAATTGCCCTCCAGCTAGACCCGCGCGACTGGTATCCCAGCAAGCTCTTGTTACGCTCCCACGGGGAAAGCATTGAGATAGGCGCTTGCTTAACCAATGCCGACCGCAAAATGCTCGCAAAAACCATAACAACGGCGATAGAAAGTTGCAGAAAAACTGACTGAACACCCCGTAACATGTTAGGAGGAAACATGCTGCATAGAAGAAAGAGACGCTTGTCCGCCCTGTTCGTGACTGGTAGCGCTTGGTTATTCGGCGGCATGGCTCATGCCGACTACGAATACAACCTAAACCCACCCGCCTCGACACTGACCCAAGAAATCTTCGATCTGCACATGCTGACCACCATCGTCGGCACGTAAACGGTCATTCTAGCCCGTCGTTGATATCCGCAAACAAATCCGAGCGCAATGGCTTATCCGCAAACCGTTGTTTCCAACATCTTGGCGTAAGGTCTTGCACCTGAGAAGCGGGATGCTCACTAACGCGCAACAGAACATCCATCAGATAGACATACGGGTTAATGTCATGCAGGCGGCAGGTGGTGATCAGGCTTTGGATGATGCCCACGTGTTCCGCGCCGAGTTCTGTCCAGCAGAACAACCAGTTTTTCCTGCCCATGGGGATGGGCCGCAGGGCGCGTTCGATGTGGTTGGTATCCATTGGCACGTCGGGATCTTCCAGAAACACGCGCAGTTCGTGTTCGCGGCGGATGACATAACCAAGGGCTTTGGTCAGCGGGTTGGAGGGGATTAAATCGGTACGTTGTAATTGGGTTTGGCACCATTCAAAGAACTGGTCGACCAACGGCTTGCTGTGGGTGAGGCGGTAGGTACGTTTGGCTTCCCCGTCGAGTTTTTTCTCGTTAATCTGGGCTTCGTGCTGATAGAGTGCCGCGATAGTGTCAAGGGCTTGGCGTACTGCTTGTGGTTCAGCGGTTTCGGCGGCAATGAAGGTGCGACGGCTGTGTACCCAGCATTGGGCATGGGTAATCTTGTCATTGGCGTTGACGTAACTGGCATAAGCACGGTAACCGTCGCTGAGCAGTGTGCCGCTGAACTGTTGGCGAAGAGTCTTTTCAATGTGTTGCCGCCCACGGCTGGCGGAGAAGGTGAAGACGATTTCGTCCTGATCCCCGTACAGCGGCCAGAAGTAGCCTTGCTTCATCTTGCCGTTGCCTGCGGGGCTGGCTTTGATGGGGGTTTCGTCCATCGCCAGCAGCTTGCTTTGCAGTACACTGGCGAGTTGCGCTTCGGCAATGGGTTTGAGCAGGTCGATGGCACGTTTCACCGCATTGGTCAGCGTCGTGCGGCTGAGGGTGATCCCCGCTTGGGTCAGGCGTTGGTGCTGGCGGTACAACGGCAGGTGGTACTGGAACTTGTCCACCAACATCCCCACCAAAAAGCTGACATCGGTGACACTACGTTCCAGCACGTTGGCGGGTGCAGGGCTGGGAAGTGGTGGGTTGCTGAGCGAAGCCGAAGCACTGCCCTTACGTTTGATGACCGGGCGCTCGTATTGCAGGATGAGGTAGCTGGCAGGGCGTTGCGCCACCCGATGGGTCACCTGGGTGCCGATCACCTCATACTGGTCAGCCTCTTCCCCCTGAAGTTCCGGCGGGGTGAGGTGAATCACCTTGACCGGGACATCGGCGGTAAAGCGTAACCCGCTGTCATTCACGCAGTCATCCGGGCGCAGCTTGGGGGCTTTACCGCGTTGGTAGGTGACGGTAATGCTTTCACCCTCGGGTGCGGCAACCGGGGCGGCGGCGGGGGCAAACAACGGCAACTGCGCCACCGGTATCTCAACCGGACGCTTTTCCGATTTGCTGCCAAAGACATGTTGCCTGAACCACGCCAATTGGCGTTTCAATTCAGCTATATCCTGTTTCAGGGCAGCATTTTCCTCACGCAACGCCAGCATTTCCGCCACAATCGGCGGCATGGGAACGCTGGTGTCAGACGGGGTGGATGGCTTTAAAATCATGGGCTTATTGTACCAGAATGTGGCTGCACAGGATACTGGTAACGCTTGAATTGTCTGGATTTTTGCACCTCAATGCCCGCCAAAATCAACTGCAAATCCGTCCGGGTCAGTTCGCGCTGCCCGCTGGTTGTCGGCTGCACCCGGTATTGGCCCTGCTCCAGGCGTTGGCTCCATAAGCAATAGCCGCTGGGTTCAAAATAGAGGATCTTCATCTGGGTTTTACGTAGGTTCACAAACACGAAATAATGCCCACTCAGGGGATTTTGCCCTAACTGGTTTTTCACCAAAGCGGTCAGCCCCGTAAAGCTTTTGCGCATGTCGGTGGCTTGGGTGCATAGCCAGATGCGGGCGGTGGCTGCGGGGGCAAACATCAGCGTTGGCTCAGGCGTAGTTCAACACCATTCCCCAAACTCAGCACAATGTGCCAGCCTTGCCCCAGCGCGGCATGACCCGCCGATAATGCTCCCAAGTCGATGAAGGTATTGGCGGGAACGGCTGGTTCCTCCACGCCATCTGCGGAGCGTAGACGCTGCCGCCATTGGCAAAAACTGGCGTAACCGATACTGTGCTGTTCACAAAATGCCGGGGCGGATAAGCCGCTGGCTTGCCATTGGCTAATGAGGGTTTGCCATTCGCTGGCGCGGCGGTGAGGGCGTTTCATTGAGGTTTCCTTCGGTTGTTCAGGTTGGAAACCAGTTTAGGACGTGGAAATCGCGAGGGCTAGACGTGCTGAAATGGTCGCTTACCATTGTCACGGGTTTGATCATTTACTCACTCATCTACCACCGTCAGTCGAAAGGCGCGGTTGCTGATCAGGAATTTCACAACAGTTGGTTTGGGCGTTGGGCGTGGGCACTCGTCCCCGTCATCGTATTAGGCATCGACTTAAGCATTGCCAGTTCCGCCTCTTCCACGCTTAGCTCGGTGGAATCGCACGATAAAGCCGATGTCACCGTGAAAGTCATCGGTTCGCAGTGGAAGTGGACGTATGAATACATGGACGACGACATCAAAATCGTCAGCAACCTCAAAAAACTCGAACCCACCGACCCACTCTACCTGCGTGATGTGGATGAACCGCTGGTATTGCCCACCGATCGACGGGTACGTTTCCTGCTGACCTCCACCGACGTGCTGCATAACTGGGGCATTGCCGAAATCGTTCCCAAGAAAATCAATATCCCCGGCTACATCAACGAAACCTGGACGCACATCACCAAAGAAGGCACGTATCGCGGGCAATGCTACGAAAACTGCGGCACAGGCCACGCCTTCATGCCTGCGGTGGTCACAGCCGTCAGCCCCGAAAAATACGAACAGTGGAAAACCAGTAAGAAAGCCCAACAAGCCCAAGCCTCCGCCGAAGCCAGCTCTGACAAAGAGTGGAGCAAGGATGAATTGATGGCGAAAGGGCAAGAGGTCTACACCAAAAACTGCCTAGCTTGCCACCAAGCTACCGGCTTAGGTTTACCCGGTGTATTCCCCGCACTGGCTGGCAGCAAGATTGCCACCAATGCCGTCGCTACCGACCACATCAATATTGTTGTGAAAGGCAAAGCAGGCACAGCGATGGCTGCATGGGGGCCACAACTGAATGATTTGGATATTGCGGCTGTAATCAGTTACGAACGCAATTCATGGGGCAATGCCGCTGGCATCGTACAACCCAAAGACGTAAAAGCCGCACGTTAATTTCTGAGGAGGAGTTATCCATGAGTGGAGCAGCAGCGCACGACAGTCATCATGATCACCACGGGCCACCGAAGGGTTGGCAGCGCTGGGTTTACAGCACCAACCACAAAGACATCGGCACGATGTACTTATTTTTTGCCTTGTTCATGCTGTTTTTCGGCGGGGCAATGGCGATGTATATCCGCGCGGAATTGTTTATGCCGGGGGTGCAACTGGCTAGCCCGGACTTTTACAACAATATGGTGACTGACCATGCTTTGGTAATGATCTTCGGGATGGTGATGCCTGCGGCGGCGGGCATGGCGAACTGGATGATTCCGATGATGATCGGCGCACCGGATATGGCCTTGCCGCGTTTGAATAACCTGAGTTTCTGGTTATTACCGGCAGCCGCTATTATGCTGATCCTGTCGATTCTTGCGCCGTATATCTTTCCGGGCAGCGGTACACCGGTGAATACGGGGTGGACGTTATTGCCACCCTTGTCAATCCAGACCGGGATTGGGATGGACTTCACCATTTTTGCGATTCATACCCTTGGCGTGTCATCAATTCTAGCCTCCATCAATATCGTTACCACGATTTTGAATATGCGTGCGCCGACCATGACCATGATGAAAATGCCGCTGTTTGTGTGGGCATGGTTGTTTACCGGGCTGTTGCTGATTGCAGTGATGCCGGTATTGGCGGGTGGTGTGACCATGTTGCTGTTTGACCGGCACTTTGGCACGTCGTTCTTTGATGCAGCGGGTGGTGGCGACCCGATTCTGTTCCAACATTTGTTCTGGTTCTTTGGGCATCCTGAAGTGTATGTATTGTTGTTGCCGTCTATCGGCGTATTGGGTTTGGTGATTCCGACATTTGCGCGTAAGCCGTTGTTTGGTTACAAATCCTTGGTGTATGGCATGGGCATCTTGGCAGCACTGGGCATGGTTGTTTGGGCGCATCATCAGTACACCATCGGCATGTCGTTGGCGGCAACCAATTACTTCATGATTGGCACGATTTTGATTTCGATCCCGGTCGGGCTAATGTTGCTGAACTTCATTTTCACCATGTGGCGCGGTTCGATGACGTTTGAAACGCCGATGTTGTTTGGGATTGCGATTATCCTGATGTTCTCGTTTGCGGGGGTAACGGGCGTTATGTTGGCGGTCGTGCCAGCGGATATGCAATACCACGACACCATGTTCGTGGTCGCGCACTTCCACTACGCGCTGATTCCGGGGGCGGTGTTTGGCTTGTATGCAGGCGTGTTCTTCTGGTTGCCGAAATGGACAGGGCATATGTATGACGAGCGGCTTGGGCAGATTTTCTTCTGGTGGACAACCATTTCGTTCAACATCACCTTCTTCCCGCAGCATTTCTCTGGATTAGCGGGAATGCCACGCCGCATTGTGGATTACAGCATCCAGTACACCGAGTTCAACGTGATTTCGAGTATTGGCGGGTTTGCGTTTGGTTTGTCGCATTTGCTGTTCCTGTACATCATCTTCAAGACCATCAAAGGGGGCGCAAAAGCACCGGACAAACCGTGGGAAGGTTCGCAAATCGGCACGCCGGGGCTGGAATGGACGCTATCGTCTCCTCCGCCGTTCCACAGTTTTACTGAAGCGCCAGTGGTGAAATGATGGACGACAAGCAACGTAAAGCTAATCAACGCGTCGCCATTATCCTCGGCTTGATTGCCTTGGCGGCGATGGCGTACCCGTTCTTTTTCCTGCCAGACATACTGGCGGGGGCGGGTAAATGAGTACGCCAGCCAACCCACCCAGCGACACTTTAGCCAGCAAGAACCGGCGTGTCACGCGCCGCTTGTTCTTGGTGGTGGGCGGTATGTTTGCGTTTGGATTCGCAATGGTGCCGTTATACCAACTGGCCTGTGACATCGGTGGCATCAATGGCGTGGCGGGTACACCGGGTGGGCGCATGACGGATACGTCCGCCATTACCCACGTCGATACCAGCCGCCTGATTACCGTGCAATTTGATGCCACCATCAACACTGGCTTACCGTGGGAATTTCGCCCGCTGGTGAAGCAAGTCCAAGTGCATCCCGGCGAACGGGTGGCGGTCAGTTATTACGCCAAAAACAACTCGGACAAACCGATTACCGGGCAAGCCATTCCAGGCATTACCCCTTGGCAAGTAACGGAACACCTCAAGAAAATCGAGTGTTTCTGTTTCACCCAGCAAGTGTTGCAGCCCGGTGAAGCCAAGGAAATGCCCGTGTATTTCACCATCGACCCGAAAGTGGATAAGCAGTACGCCACGGTCACGCTGTCTTACACCTTCATGAATACCGACCGCACCAACGCCTTAACACCGGAACAACACGCGGCATTGAACACGAGCCATAAGGAATCACCATGAGCACACATGCAGATACACACACGGACAAGGAAGCGTATTACATCCCCGAACCCAGCCGCTGGCCGATTATTGCAGTGTTTGGCATCTTCATGCTGTTTTTCGGCTTGGTGCTAAGCATCAATAAAATGGGCTTGGCAGGCAGTTTGATCATGGTGACGGGCTTTGCGGTGATTGCGCACTTGATGCATGGCTGGTTCGGTTCGGTCATTGACGAAAACCTGACCGGCAAATACAACGGGCAAGTGAGCCGTTCGTTCCGCCAAGGGATGTTTTGGTTCATTACCTCGGAAGCAGCGTTCTTTGTCACGTTTTTCGGCTGTTTATACTACTTGCGCAATATCACCCTGCCGTATCTGGGCGGGGACGGACAATTAGGTACATCCAATATCTTGTGGGAAGGCTTCCAATACAATTGGCCGCTGCTCAACCTGCCGGATGCGGACGGCACCAAATACGTGGCAGCAAAAGAAGCGATGGGGCCGTGGGGTTTGCCATTTCTTAATACCATTATTTTGCTGTCCAGTGGTGTAACCCTGACGTGGGCACATTGGGGCTTGAAAAAGAATAACAATAAACAACTGGTGCGCGGTTTGATCATGACCATTACGCTGGGAACGATCTTCTTTTTCGTACAAGGCTATGAATACTGGCACGCGCATCATGCGATGGATTTGACGCTGAATGCGGGGGTGTATGGTTCAACGTTTTACATGCTGACGGGCTTTCACGGCCTGCATGTCACCATCGGTACAATTATGCTGATTGTGATTGCGGTACGCAGTGCCAGACACCATTTCACCGAACACAATCACTTCGCGTTTGAAGCGGTCGCGTGGTATTGGCACTTCGTCGACGTGGTGTGGATTGCGCTGTTTATTTTCGTGTATTGGTTGTAGGGAGAGAAGAAACCCCTCCTAACCTCCCCTTATCAGGGGAGGAACAAGAAGGTACGCCTCTCCAGTTCTCCCCCTGATAAGGGGGAGTTAGAGGGGGTTTCTTCTTCACGGCACAACACCATGCGGCACAATTTGACCGGTAAAGTAACCGACCATTAACAAACACAAGAGGAAAACCGAAAGCGCTACCCGCGTTGTCAGCGATGTGACTACCCGATTGGATTTGCCATCATCCTTGGCGAGGAAAAACACGCCAGAGATCAAGCTGATCAGGATCAGAGCCAGATTGATGATAATCAGTACTTTAAACCACATGAGGAACCTCGGATTGTTACAGCAGGGTGAAAATACCAGTATAACAGCACGTTACCGCTTTCAACCTAGCGTTTTTACCACGCTATTGACGGTGGTGATGGTGGGCATTTTCACGGCATTAGCGGTGTGGCAATACCAACGCGCCGCCTACAAAACCCAGATGGCGCAAGCGGTCATGCAACAAACTGCCCAAGCGCCGCTCAATCTGAATGAGACGCGTGTGGACTGGCCTGCACAACGCTTTCGCCCCGCCACTGTCAGTGGTTACTGGGAAGCCGCTAATACGGTCTTGCTGGACAATAGCGTGCATCAGGGCAAAGCGGGCTACCATGTGATTACCCCATTACGCATGGCAAACGGGCAGCATCTACTGGTAAACCGGGGCTGGATTGCCGTAGGCGCTAATCGTCAAGTATTGCCCAACATTCCAACCCCAACAGATGGCATAACCCTGACGGGGACACTGGAATCACCCCGCTCCAAACCCGTATTTCTGTTTGGCGAGATGGCAGCCGACACCGAAGGCAACCAACGCTGGTTGTATCTGGATATGGCGCATTTCGCACACAAACTGGGGCATTCGCTTGCACCGTATGTGTTGCTGCAAACCTCGGAAAGCGCTGATGGTTTACGCCGGGACTGGCCTGCTTACAGCAATACGGCGGGGATGCACATCGGCTATAGCATTCAGTGGGGCGCATTCGGGCTGATTGTATTGAGTGCTTATGTGTCGCTGAACCTCCGTAAATACCCTAGCGTTACTTCCAAGGAAACCCTATGACTTCAGCCACTGATGCCGCCGTTTCTTCCCCCAAACGCAGCAATCGCACCTTATGGATATTGGTGGCGGTGTGTGCATTCCCTTACCTAGGTGGTTGGTTATACTACCAAAACAGGGATATGTTGCCCCTTCCCCCCACCACCAATTACGGCACGTTAATATCCCCCGTGCGGGCAGTGGGTGAATTACCGCTAGAAAGCCTGAACGGTGCTACGTTCAATACAGTGGATTTGCGTGGCAGTTGGGTATTGGTGACAGTGGCAGATTCAGCGTGCAGCGAACATTGTCAGAAGAACCTGTATTTCCTGCGCCAAGTGCGGCAAGCGATGGGTAATGAACGCCGCCGCGTCGAGCGTCTGCTGGTATTGACTGAAACCAGCCAGTTAGCCACCTTGCAACCGCGCTTAGCCGAACACGCGGGAATGCGTATTGCTGTAGGTGCAGCAGATACCATCCAACACTTGCAGTCGGTCTTGCAGAACCCTAACCCGGTGGCGCAAGACGGTCTTTACATCATCGACCCGCTGGGGAATGTGATGATGTCGTATCCACCCGATTTCAACGGCGAGTTGATTATCAAAGATTTACGCCGCCTGCTCAAAGTGTCGCAGGTGGGTTGAGCAAGAGCCACAAGGCTGAATTTTAATAAAGTGAAGAGGAGAAAGTGTTATGGCCACGATTAGCAGTACCGACCACACCGTGATCACTGAAGCCCCGCGCCTAACCGTGCGGAAAGTCGATTCCGAAGCCTCTATGCGCTGGCTCAACGCCGGTATCAAAGATTTCAAAGCCTCGCCCGCTGCCAGCATTACTTACGGCATGATTTATGTGGTGTTGGGGCTAATCCTCGCGTGGTTGTCGTGGGCAAACCCCATTTTCGTCACCTCACTTGCCACCGGCTTTCTGATTTTAGGGCCGATTGTCGCCGTCGGCTTTTATTGCATGAGCCGCACCTTGGAACAGGGTAACAAACCGCATTTCAGCCAAGGTATCGACGGTTTACGCTTTAACGGGGTGAGCTTAGCCAGCTTTGCGATGGTGTTAGGCGTGTTGATGGGGATCTGGGCGGTGATTTCATCGGTTACGGTTGCGATGTTCTTCAATAATGTGACCATTACCGACAACTGGCTGGATACTTTAATCGGACACGAGCAGTTTGTGCCATTCTTATTTGTATGGGCGTTAAGCGGTGCAGTTGTTGCAGTGGTAGCCTTTTCGATCAGCGTGATTTCCGTACCCTTGATTACTGACAAGCGCGTTGATGTCATTACCGCGATGATTACCAGTGTGAAAGCGGTGATGGCTAACCCCGGTGTGATGCTGAGCTGGGCATTTATTTTGGCGACATTAATTTTCTTAGGATTTATTTTCTTTTTCGTCGCATTGGCGATTACCTTGCCGATTGCCGGTCATGCAAGCTGGCACGCTTACCGTGATTTGATTGCTGAAGAATAAAACGGAGTACCCCCGATGATCAATGTCGCCGCCCTTGAGGCAGGAATCAACTGGAAAGCCTATCTGTGCTTATGCAAACTCAAAGTCGTGAGCCTGATTGTGTTCACCGCGTTGGTGGGAATGCTGCTGGCAAGCCCTGATGCGATACCGCTCAACACCTTGTTTTGGGGGTTGTTGGGGATTGGCTTGGGAGCTTCCTGCGGGGCGGCGATTAATCATATCGTTGACCAGAAAATTGATGCGGTGATGAAGCGCACCGAACACCGCCCCCTGCCCCAACACCAACTCAGCACGGCGCAAGCCTTGGTGTTTGCGGTGGGTCTGGGCGTTCTGTCGATGGTGATCTTGGGTGTGATGGTCAATTGGCTGACTGCCCTGTTGACACTGGCGTCGATGGTGGGTTATGCAGTGATTTATACCATGTATTTGAAACGCTCTACCCCACACAATATCGTGCTGGGTGGCGCTGCCGGGGCCGCTCCACCTGTGTTAGGCTGGACAGCCGTGACCGGGGAGTTGCATACCGATGCGCTGCTGCTGTTTCTGATTATTTTCATTTGGACGCCACCGCATTTCTGGCCGCTGGCGATTAAACGCCGTGAAGATTACCGTAAAGCGGGTGTGCCGATGTTGCCGGTGACTCACGGGGTAGCCTTCACCAAACTCAATATTGTGCTGTATACGCTGATGCTGATTGCGGTGACGTTAATGCCGTTTTTGACACACATGAGTGGGGTGATTTACTTGGTGGCTGCGAGCGGCTTGGGGGTAGGTTTCCTGTATCACGCTATTGTGTTGTACCGTACCGAAGGTGATCAGCACGCAATGAAAACCTTCGGCTATTCGATTTTCTACCTGAGTGCTCTGTTTATTGCACTGCTAGTAGATCATTATGTGGCAGGGTGGCTGTAAGGCTTGGCATACATCGCCCGCAACACCACCACCACGAAAATCCCCCCGCCAATAATGGCAATCAAACCACCTAGCCCCATCATCCCCATGCCGAGGATTTGGGGCAGGTTTTCCAAACCTTGCGCCGCCCCAGCCGTCTTGCGCTGCACCCCGTAACCACCCGACCACGCCAACCCCAGAATGTGCATCAACTGCCCACCACCATAAATATACGGCTGCCACGCCGCCCACTTTGAAGTAGCAGCGCGAAAACCCAAACGTGGCAGCAAATAATACGTCAGCCCCATAAACGCCAGCGTCACCCCCACAATCGAACCGTGGTAATGCGCCGGAATCACCACATTCACCCCGTGAATCAGAAAACCGATAATCCCACCTGCTGCAAACAACACAATGGAGGCATACAACGCATTCCGCTGCGGACGCAAACCCGTATCCACCACCCGACTTGCCCGCAACACTGACCACACCACCACCAAACCCAATGGCAACGAAGTCAACCCGCCGTACTTCATCAAGTGAGTAAACGCCGCCCGATGTTCCGCCAACATCACCTCATGCTGTAAGTAAATGAACGGCACTGCCAATACAGGCAGCAACATCAACACCAATAACCACCGTGCCAAACGCGGCGCAATACGCACAGTCATGCCAGTAGCTTGCGCCAACCACAGCCACGCCACCATCAGCAATAATGAATGGGTGAATTGCAACGTATGCCCACCACCCCAGAACAACACTTCAAAAAACCCCTGCCCCGTTGCGTCGGCAGGCAAATTTACCCCGGTAAACAACACCGCCAGCACCGACATCGCCGACACTAGAATGCTCAGGTAAATACCCAAGCCCGCCACACCCTGATGCCCCGCCACCATCAAGGAACGGATAATCAACCAAGTAAACCCAACCCCAAACAGGCTTAAGCCCACCAGAAACACCGGTTGTTGCAGGACAGGTACGTAATTGTTCAATAACGGATTGCCATCTCCAGTAAAAGGCGATGCCACAATCAACACGGTTCCCAACGCCGTCACCGCCAGAATCGTCTTATCCCACCAAGGCGACGCAATCGCACTATTCGCCGTCCACAACCCCCCCGCAAACGCCAAAAACCACACCAACACCGACAGCACCACATGCACCACCAACGCCGTGTGAAAAAAATCCAACCAAGGAATCACCTCCTGCACCGCAGGCGTGCGTGACATCACCAACAGCAGGGAAAAAATCCCCGCTGCCAGCAACGCAAAAATCCCCAATTTCAGCCAATTAGCCGCCAAAGCACGGGCGTGACCCTGCGGGTCAGGTAACATAAACGACGTAACTGCCATGCGTTTCCTTTGCTTACTATTATTGACCCACCGTCTCACGGTAAGCGTGCCAACTGGCGTGACCGATCAACGGCAATGTTACCGCCAAGCCAATGAAAAACGTAGCCATGCCCACCAGAATCACTACAGCAATGGTTGCCGCCCAACGCATCATCACCACCGGATTTTTGTAAACCGCCCGAATGCTGGTAACCATCGCCGTCATCACCCCCACCTGCCGATGCGCCAACAAGGGCACTGTCACCACACTAATCCCAAACGCCACCACCGCCAACACCGCGCCACACACCACAAACGTAGCAATGAATGGCAAGAAATTCGCATCCCCCACCAAGGTTTCCCAACCACCGCTCACCAAGCCGGTGTTATCGAAAACCAAGCCAAACAGCATCGCAATCAACCGCGCCCACACCACCAGCACCACCAACAAAATCACCCCAGCCGTCAGCGTATCTGCCACCCGATGACTTGCCAACGGAATCGACACTATCGCCACCGCCGATGCCAACAGCCCCATGATCAAACCGCCCAACATAAAGACCGCAAAAAACGGCAAAGACTCACGCCCATTCAGCAACGTCGCCAAACTCCCCGTCACCAACGGGCTATCCCCGAAAAACAGGTTAATAACCCCTATGGTCACTACTAGCCAAGCGAGCATCACCGCACCCAAAATCAAGCCAAAAGTAATCAACTTGCCAGTACTCACCCGCGCATTCGACAACGCATGTAACAACGAAGGCGTATGCCCTTCCTCAATCCGCTGACTCATGTCATACAAGCCCACCGCCGCCAGCGGGCCAATCAACATAAAGCTGGAAATCAACAGCAAGGCAAACAACGGGTTAGCAGGGCCGAACCCGATCATTAAAATCCCTGCAATAACAAATACTAAGCCGTAAGTAATGCTGGCAACGGGTCTGACTTTCAAATCATCCCAGCCCTTGCTAAGCCAACGCAGCGGCGCACTGCTGTCTAAGCGCCGCACGGCGGGAATGGGTTCATCGGTCACTACGGGGTCACTTATTAGGGATGCCATAACACTTCCTCCTCTGGATAGGGGTAATACACGCCTCCTTCGCACCTATAGATCAATTTACCCCAGGCCATGTAAATCCCTGACAAACTGTAAGTCATTAAAAATACGAGCTTAAGCACCCCACACAATGCTATGCTCAAACGACGCTAAGTTCGGAGATAACCGCTTGAAAAAGATACCCCTGCTCGTTGCCGCCCTCGCCTTCGTCGTCGGTATTGTTGCCGCGCAATACTTACTGTCCACCAACGTCCCCCCCACTGCAACACCGAGTGGCAGTACCCGTGTTCCGGTGGTAGCAGGCAAATTCGGCGGTGATTTCACCCTCACGCAAGCAGGAAAACCGACCAAACTCAGCGATTTCAGCGGCAAAGTCGTGGTGCTGTATTTCGGCTACGCCTCCTGCCCGGATATTTGCCCCACCACCTTGGCGATTATCAGTGCAGGTCTTAAAAAACTCAGCGCTGAAGAACTGGCGCAAGTGCAACCGCTCTTTGTCAGCGTCGACCCCGAACGCGATAATGGCGAACGCCTGAACACGTATGCCCAACATTTCCACCCCAATATCAAGGGTGTAACGGGTACAGCAGAGGAAGTGCAACAAGCGGCACAGCAATACGGCGCATTCTTCTCAAAAGTCACCAGCACTTCAGCGATGGGGTATATGATCGACCATACCTCCAACACCTACCTGATTAGCAAAGACGGGCAGTTTGTCACGATTTTGCCGCATGAGATGACACCGGATACGGTGGCAGCCAGTATTCGGGAAGCCTTAAAACTCCAGCCTGATTAATAGAACCCCATGATTGACACTTCCCAACCCTCGACGCCAAACCACCCGTTTGGGGAAGCTTTCACAACACTGACCGACGCCGTTACTGACTTGGGTTTTGACGGGGTGTTGTACTCTTTCTACCCCAAGCCGATGTACTTGAGTAAGGATGCGCAACCCGTGCTGCACTATTCCGCAAGCTTTGCCCCGTTTGTTGCCCACTATATTAAGAACAACTACGGCAACCGTGATTTTGTGTTGCGTCTGGCATTGCAAGACTGGCGCAAACCGATTGATTGGTGGGGGGAAATTAACGCGGGTCGGGTAAGTCGTGAGGAACGGGCAGTAACCGAAGAAGCACGCAACAGCTTCGGTATCCAGTATGGTCTTTCAATCCCTGCACAGCGCGGCACGTTTGCCATCGCTGGCATTTCCGTCATCAGCAAAAATATCAGTGCCAACCACTTTCAGAAATTGAAAAAAATGCACCTTACTCAATTATTTGCGCTTTCCGGCGACTATCACCACGGGGTATTTCATTCAAAAGAGTCTTTGCGATTCTTTATTGCCCCCTTGTTGGACGGCCTGAATGATACGCAAAAAATGGTACTGCGACACGTGCTGACGTTCAAACCCATGAAAAGCATTCCGCATACGTGGGGCATTACACCACGGTACGCGGAAAAGGTATTGGTCAATATTCGCCAAGAATTCGGTAACATCACAACAAATGAACTGCTGTATATCCTTGGAATGATGAACATCCACGAGTATTTATAAGGCGCTGCCCCAAAAATGCCTATAGGAAAAGACAGGTAGTAATTGAGAGATTCCTCATGGGTGGCAATTTGGGTTGACTAAACAATCTCGCGAGTCAGTAGACTTCCCAGAAGGTTTAGACGTGTTGCGGGGTTGCGAGGGCATGACATAAATCGGCACTGTTTTTGTTGTCGAGGGTGTCTTTGGCGTTTTAGGTGATTTGCCACTGGGTTGTGTCTTACCTGAACCCGTTTTGCTTTTATCTTTGCCCTTGCTTTTATCAGTATCCTTGTCTTTCTTGCCATCAGTTGCCGGTTTGGCAGGCTCAGGCGGGGTTGCCGGAGGTGATTCCACATCGGTTTTTGCTTCTTCTGGAGCGCTTGGCGTCGAAGCATCGGCCTCAGGAACGGGTACAGGCGCTGCCAGTGCAGCCACCGGCGTTGGCACGCTCGGAACACTCGCCGGTTTAACCGCAAGCTCACTCGATTGACTCGCTTGATCAGAGGACAGCGCTGCAATGCCCAACAAGGTCAGCCCCAACAGCAAAACCCCACCCAACAGGGAGGTAGCAACCCGACGCTTACCCGCCAGTAACCCACCGCGCATTTTGCCACCCCCTGTTGTCGTGGCTGCATCCACCACCACTGGCTCATTCAGCAACGCCTCCCGCCATTCGGCAACCGTTTGCGGGCGCTCAGCCGCACGGATTTGCAAGCCCCAAGCGATTGCTGCCAGCAGATGCGGGGAATACCCCTCCCCCGGTTCCAGTTCCAGTGGGGTTTCGGTTTCCATCCGTGCCGGAGCATCAGGCGGGTTTTTACCCGTCACACAACGAAACATCACCGCTGCCAATGCGTAAATATCTGTCCATGGGCCTTGTTCCGTCGCATGGTGGTATTGCTCAAACGGGGCATAACCAGGCGTCAAAATAATGCTCAGGCTCATGCTGCGTTCCCCGACCGCCTGACGCGCCGCCCCGAAGTCGATCAGCACAGGTTCGGCATTGTCATTGATCAAAATGTTATCCGGCTTAATATCCCGGTGGATCAACCCGGCGGCATGGATGGTTTCCAGTGCATCCAACAGCGGCAATACCAAATCCAGCAACTGCTCCTGTGTCATGACGCCCTGCCCGTCAAGAAACTGTTGCAGGCTGAATTCACCCGCGTATTCCATCACCATGTAAGCCGTATTGTTCGCCCGGAACGAATGCAACACCGACACAATATGCGGATGCGCACGAAACGCTGCCAATGCCCGCGCTTCACTCAGGAAACGTTCCAACCCCCACTGAAAATTCCCTTCGTCTTTGGGGGAGGTCGGTACCACGGTGTTACCGGCAAGGCGGGTAGCAAATGCACCGGGCAGGTATTCTTTTAACACCACATGGTGGGCTAATTCCCGGTCATACGCCAAATACGCCACACCGAAACCACCGCTGCCCAAGGTGCGCAGGATGTCGTATTCCCGAAGCTGTGTCCCGGCTGGCAGGGCTTGACGGTGTTCTTGGTGTGGCATGGCGTGCTCCTTAGCCTTTACTGAACACAAAGCTGGCTTCGCCTAACGTCAACACATCGCCTTCCGTTAGAATGCGGATGTCGTTAGGTTCCAGTACTTCGCTATTAAGGGTCGTGGGGTTGAGGGTACGCAGCGGGATAAGCTGCCACTGACCATCCTTGTGGTGCAAGCTGGCGTGCTGGCGGGATACCGTGCGTTCAGGGATGGCGCAATCATTAAGCTCCTCGTCATACCCCAACTGCACATGCGTTCCTGTCAGGGGAAAACGCAAATGCCCCAAGCCTTGCAAGCCCTGCAAACAGTAACCACTCTCGACGGGTGCGGTGCTGCTGATCAGTTTATTGTTAACCGACGGATTGGGCGGCGGCGCCTTATGCGCTGAACGCGATGAAGCAGAACGCGGCTGGCTAAACAGTAAGATGCCAAAACCCACCAGTGCAGCCAACACCAAACCACCACCGACTAACCACCACATCGGTATCCCCTCTGAAGCATCCGCCTGTTTCCCTTCTGCTTCCGTCGGGGTGGCAACACCGGTTTGCTCATCACAAGCGCCTTGTGTCTGGAAAGCGACATTCTTAGTTTTTAAAAATGCCATTAACTCTGTCACATTAACCGCAGCATAGTTGGTTTCTTTCGCTTGAGAATTGATCCCCACCACCGCACCGCAGCTATTAACCACCGGCCCACCACTGTTGCCTTTTTCTATGTCCGCACTGTGCTGAACAACACTGACCGGCGTAATCGAACTGGGCAAACCCAGTTTTACGCTCCAATCAGGATCTTCCACCATCCGACTGATGCTCCCATTCTTTACAGAAGGATCACTCATTTGCTTCTCGACAGCTTCCAACTTTTCCTTCGTCATCTTGCCTGCGGCTTCTTCCTCCAAGATTTTATTCACATCCCAAATCTCCCCCACACCGGGAAAGCCCATGGAATAAATAACCTCCCCATCCACCGGTTCTGCTAACGGTAATGCAGGGCGATCACTGAGCGAATCCACTGTCAGAATGGCGAGGTCGCGGTCTGCTAAAATTTCAACATCATTGATTTTTTTAAGTTTCCCCCCGGAAACCCCACCGTCAATAATCAACACACTGGAGCTTTTCACCTCAGGGAAAAACAGTTCTGGGTTGGCAACGTGTGCATTGGTAATCACCTTATTCGGGGCAATCACAAAACCGCTACCATGCCCAAAAGAAATGCGATTCTTTTTATCAACGGTTTCCACATGGATTTTTACAACGCTATTGCGAGCTTGTTGCACCGCATCAGGGCGTCCCGCGCCTTCCGCCGTCTCTACCCATGGCACTGCCAACACCACAAGGAAAGGCAGCAATAGGATGTATTTCAAAAGGTGATTTAACATGGTTATTAACACTCCCGGTCAAGATGCATCTGGAAAAATATCGCGCTTATCCAACTCCTGCACAGGTTCAGCAGGCGGTGGTCGCGGTTTAGGGGTAGGCACGGGTGCTGGCGCACTCGGTGGTGGCGGATTTTTTACGGGGGCGGCTGGAACCGCTGGGGCTACAGGGACTGCCTGGGCGTTGGCAGCCGCTTCTGCGCGTTTTTTATCATGCTCCGCTTTTTCCGCACGTTTTTTAGCGGCTTTACGTTGCTGCTCGGCTTCATCAGCACGCCTGGCTGCCTTTTCCGCCAGCGTTCTGGAGGCTGCGGCTTCCTGCTCAGCCTGCATACGCTGGCGTTTTTCTTCCGCTAATGCCTGACGCTGCTTATCAGCACGCTGTTCAGCCTCTTGGCGTTCCTGACGTTCTTGCGCAATCCGCTGTTCGGCCTGATGCCATTGGTAGAACATCCCCGTCGCCGCACCTAACAACAGCGTTGCTCCCAATATCAGCGGCCAACGGCGGCGATGCTGGGTAACGGGAAGCACCGGATGTTTGAGCACAATCAAGCTGATATTGTCCTGCCCCTGCTGACGTTTGGCTAAGGTTGCCATTAACAAACGCTCTGCCAATATCTGGGCAGACGCTTGCTTATCCAGCAAAGTATTGATGTCAACCGGATTGAGGCTCAACAAACCATCGCTGGCAAGTACCAGCACCGCATCCGTTGGCAAGGTCGCCTGCTGACAGTCGATTTCCTGTAACTTATCCGGCCCCAGCGCACTGGTTAAGGCGTGGGGTTCCTGTACATTGTCCAGTTCCGCACGGGAAATTTTGCCGCTTTCCCATAAGCGCCGGAAACGCTCCGCCACCGTGTGGGTGGCATTGAGTTTGACAATCCCGGTGTCATCTGCCCGATACAACAGGGAATCCCCCACACTGAGCCAATACAGGTCTTGCCCTTGCACAAACACCGCCACCAAGGTAGAACCCATGTCCTGCAATTCGGGATGCTCCTGTGCATACAAACACAGCCGCTGTTGGGTCTGGCGCAAGGTTTGCTCCAAACGCGCCCGGATACTGCCGTGAGTTTGCGGAAAATATTCCCCAAACCACTGTATCGCCATCTCACTGGCTACCTCCCCGCCGGTATGACCGCCCATGCCATCCGCCAAGACCGCAAGGACAGAACCGTCCTCGTATTGGCGGAAACCGAGGTTATCTTCCTGATTGCCCCGGCTGCCGACATCCGTGGCATAACCGATGTCAAAATCACCGTTACGCCCCAGCATCAGCCGCATCCCAACCGAACCCATCCCCACACAAAGCAACGAACTTAAGGGTGGTATTGCCTAAACGCAGGTGTTGCCCATTTTCCAACACAACCGGTGCTAACACCGGAATCGTCGTGCCTGCGCCTTCCAGATACGTCAGATTGGTGCTGTTGCCCCCGCTATGCAGGTAGAACTTGCGCCCACGCGGATCATAAGTAATGGTGGCGTGGCTATCACGGGACAAATTGGCATCCCCAAAGTCCAGCGCCACCCGCTGGTTGCTGCCGCGCCCTAAACTGTTATTGCCGTTGCCCAGTGGCAAGGAAATCCCCTGCCCCGGCCCGTCGATCACCACGACCCAGCCGACCACGGGGTCATGCATGAAATGTTTTTCAGTTGTACCTGCCGCCTCCGCAGTGGGGTTACTGCCGGTATAAATCGCGGTGGCAGGGGCTGCTGTTTGTGGTGTGGGGGGTTCTGGACTCGGATTATTTTTCTTGAGAAATCCGGTATCCAGTGGTTTTTTCATGGCAACCGTTTTATTCGGTTCTTGACTCATGTGACACACTCCTTGATCAACGTCTACGCTATCCACACATACGTTACGCCCCTAAAAATGGGGTTACTCTTTATGCATAAAGGCTCCACCGCCACCCGGTGTTTGCATCACCAACACATCACCCGCCTGCATCTCGCAAGCATCATTGCCGCGCAATGCTTGTACTGTGCCATCCGCACGGATAACCGCATTACGCCCACACTGCCCCGGCTGCCCACCGTTTAGCCCACGCGGCGCATGAATCCGGCTGGAGGAAATCACCGTCGCGGTCATTGCCTCCAAAAACCGCAGGTGACGCTCCACCCCTTCACCGCCGCGCCAACGCCCCTGCCCACCGGAGCCTAGGCGAATGCTGAACCGTTCCACCCTTACCGGAAAACGGGTTTCCAGCACTTCCGGGTCAGTCATGCGGGTATTGGTCATGTGGGTTTGCACCGCACTCGCCCCCTCAAAGCCTTTACCGTGCACATAACCCGCACCCGCCCCGCCGCAAATGGTTTCGTAATTTTGGTAACGTTCGTTGCCGTAGACGACATTGTTCATTGTGCCTTGCGAACCTGCCAAGACCCCAAGCGCCCCGTACAAAGCTTCAGCAACCGCTTGACTGACTTCGGTATTGCCTGCAATCACCGCTGCGGGGTAACGCGGGTTGAGCATGGAAGCTTCCGGCACAATCAGGTGAATGGGTTTCATGCACCCTTCATTCAGCGGAATATCCGCCCCCACCAACGTGCGGAAGACGTATAGCACCACAGAACGGCACACCGCCAAGGGCGCATTGTAATTGCCTGCATCCTGCGCAGATGTACCGCTGAAATCGACCGTGACACTGCGTTGAGTAGCATCGACACGGATAGCCACCTGAATTTCCGCACCATTATCCAGGCGGTGGACATAAGCTGCATCCGTCAACACCTCAATCACCCGACGCACACTTTCCTCCGCATTGTCTTGGACGTGTGCCATATACGCCTGCACTACCTCCAAGCCGAATTGCCCGACCATGTGGCGTAATTCCTTGACGCCTGTGGCATTGGCGGCAATTTGCGCGGCTAAATCTGCCAGATTCTGTTCAATATTACGGCACGGGTACGGCGGCGACAGCAGCAATTCGCGGGTGGCTTGCTCACGGAATATACCGCGCTCCACCAGCTTGAAATTGTCGATCACGATGCCTTCTTCGCTGATGTGGCGGCTATCCGGCGGGGTTGAACCGGGGGTTTTGCCACCAATATCGGCATGATGCCCGCGTGATGCCACCAGGAAAATCAGTTTGTCAGCATCATCGAATACCGGGGTAATGACCGTCACATCCGGCAAGTGAGTGCCACCGTTGTAGGGGTTATTGATCATGAACACATCACCCGCTGCCATTGCCCCGGCATTGAGGCGCAGAATGGTACGCACACTTTCCCCCATCGACCCCAGATGCACCGGTACATGCGGCGCATTCGCCACCAGCCCACCATCGGGGGCGAAAATGGCGCAAGAAAAGTCCAGCCGTTCCTTGATATTGACCGAATGCGCGGTATTCGCCAGTGTTGCGCCCATTTGTTCGGCAATCGACATGAACAGGTTATTGAACACTTCCAGCATGACGGGATCAGCACGGGTTCCCACTGCCTCTTGGCGCTGAAGCGGGGCAATGCGGGTAAGCAGGCGATTGCCAAAAGCATCGGTTTGCGCTTGCCAACCGGCTTCCACCACGATGGTGCTGTTGGGGTCATGGATAATGGCGGGGCCCAGAAGAAAATCCTCCCCTAACCCCTCCTTTTGCAAAGGAGGGGGATAAGAGCTTACATAGGCATGGGTTTCCCCGATTGCTTCCGACGCCAGCCATTCCATTACCAATACGCCCCCTTCCGGCACAAAACCGTAACGTACCTGATGGGCGGCTTCAAAGGCTGTTGTCATCTGTTGCGGCGCATCAAACGCGACGGGGAAGGTTTGATCCGAACCCTGATAACGGATATGCGCCCAGCGTTCCAGCCGGATCTGCTCGCGGGCAATTCCCTGCTGTTGTACCTCGTGCAGGGTGTCGGCTTCCAGTTCAGCTAACACGGCGTGTGCTTCGCCTGTTGCCGTGAGTGGCTTGCCGAATTGCCGTTCACGCAAAGCCCGAATATCCGCCAACCCCATCCCGAACGCTGACAGCACCCCGGCAAACGGGTGGATAAAAATCCGCTGCATTCCCAAGGCATCTGCCACCAAGCAGGCGTGCTGCCCACCCGCACCGCCGAAGCAATTGAGGGTGTATTGGGTCACGTCGTAACCGCGTTGCACCGAAATTTTCTTGATGGCATTCGCCATGTTTTCCACCGCAATGCGCAGGAAACCTTCCGCCAAGGCTTCGGGGGTACGCAGCGAATCGCCGGTTTCTGTGGCAATCTGTTGTGCCAGTTGCACAAACTTTTCACGCACAATGATCACATCCAGCGGCTGATCCGCGTTCACACCGAAGACTTGCGGGAAATGTTCCGGCTGAATCTTGCCCAGTAACACATTGCAGTCGGTCACGGTCAACGGGCCACCTCGCCGGTAACAGGCAGGCCCCGGATTCGCCCCCGCACTTTCCGGCCCCACGCGGAAACGCCCGTTCTCAAACGCGAGGATAGAACCGCCTCCCGCCGCCACGGTGTGAATGCTCATCATCGGCACGCGCATCCGCACGCCCGCGACTTCGGTTTCCAATGCACGCTCGAACGTCCCTGCGAAATGGCACACATCGGTCGACGTGCCGCCCATATCAAAGCCAATCAGCTTGTCGAAACCGGCCGCCTGCGCAGTACGCACCATCCCCACCACACCGCCCGCAGGCCCCGACAGGATGGCATCCTTGCCCTGAAACAAAGCCGCATCCGTCAAACCACCGTTGGATTGCATGAACATTAATCTGGTGGCAGCTTGCGCTTCCCCCAATTCTTCGCGCACCTGTTCGACGTAACGGCGCAGAATCGGCGACAAATAAGCATCAACCACCGTGGTATCAGCACGCGCCACCAGCTTGATCAAGGGGCTAACGCGGTGGCTGACCGAAATTTGCGTGAAACCCACCTGTTGTGCCAACGCTGCGACACGCTGTTCGTGCTGTGGAAATTGGTAGCCGTGCATCAGCGCAATCGCCACCGCCCGCAAACCTGCGTCATAAGCCTGTTGCAAGGCGTGCAGCGTGGCGGTTTCATCTAAGGGTAGCAGGGTTTCCCCCGTGGCGGATAAACGCTCCGGCACTTCCGCAACCGTGCGATAAAGCAATTCGGGTAACACAATGTGCAGGTCGAAAATGCGCGGGCGGTTCTGGTAGCCAATGCGCAACAAATCAGCAAAATCTTGGGTAATCAGCAGCAGCGTGGGTTCGCCCTTGCGTTCCAGCAAGGCATTGGTGGCAACGGTTGTCCCCATTTTCACCGCTTTGATGGTATGCGGGGGCAAGGGTTCGCCGCGTTGCAAGCCCAACAGTTCGCGGATACCTTGCACCGCTGCATCGCGGTAACGCCCGGGGTTTTCCGAGAGGATTTTATGGGTTTTGAATTGACCGTCAGGGGTGCGGGCTACGATGTCGGTGAATGTACCGCCACGGTCTACCCAGAATTCCCATTGTGCTGGCTTTTTTTCTGCGCTGATCATGGGGCTATTCCTAGAAATACAAAACGTTGGTGAAACGTCGATATTACATGGAGACAACCACTCTATGTAATCTTATGCACATAGAGTGGTTAGACACACTTTATTTTTATGGGTGTCACAACGTCACTAAATAAGGCGCTCCGTAATTACCTGTACCATTACCATCCAGTCGGGTATGCAATTTTCCGCCTGAATAATAAAGCTGAATAGTGCTCCCCCCTGCACCCACTAAATTAATTTCACCCTGTTGCAAACGGTTACTAAAACCAATGCGGGTCGAAACATCAACGCAACCATAAACACCGTGGCATAATTTGCCCGTAATCGCCTGAGCCGTCTGATCTCTGCTATTAACGGTCAAATCAATACTGACGGCATCCCCCGCTTTTTGGTCTTTACGCTGCAAATTAGAGGAGGTAACGATTTTAGTCACCCGATTATTCGTCATGGTTTTTACCACAAACTGAGAACCCGTATAAACAAACGCATTCCATGCGGTATCCACGCTTAGATCTTTGTAAGCAATCGCATAATCCAGAAAGACATTATTGGTTGGTTCTAATTTATTCAACGTTAATGTGCTCAACCCATTTTTCAGATAGAGATATGTCTCACAATTTGTATAATTGACATTGAGCGTACCGGTATTGGTACTGTCATTCAAATCACCTGAAACCACGAAGTAACCACCATAAGGACAAGCAATAGTTCCAGAATTCACAGGGCGAGCCTGCGTGCGTTGCTGTGCTACGTATTGCTCCATCAACTGCACAATTTCATCTTTCACCGCATCAGGCATTAAACTAGTGGTTGGTTTTTCTGGCGCAGTTAAGTCGGTATCCGAACGAAACACATAACCATCCCCTTTATCGTCAGACTCAAAAATGGAAAACAGCAACAATTCGACAAAGGCTGTATGATTAATCGCAGTAAGCTGTGCCATCTGCGTAGCGCCTGATGCAGACACATAATTATTATAGCCACCGCCACCATCCCCTTTCGCTTCCAACAAGCTTAACGGCCCCATCGAATTACTGGGCGCGGCGGTGCTACCAACACTACTGCCGCCGCCACAAGCCGCCAAGGCACTGCTCACCAATAACACGGTTGTCCACTGTTTCATTTTCATCTCGCATCTCCCAATTATTACAAAATACACTGAAGCAATACGTCGTTTTCATTTGTATGGGGTTAACATCAAATAAACATTGATATGGGATTATTTTTATGGGCTTAGCCATGGTTTCAATAACGGATACGCCTGATCAAACCGCCCGTATAGGGCAATCCCATCAGGGCGCTCGCAAGAACTCGAACTTGTGCCGCGTGACAACACACCATTCACGTAATACTTTCCTTGCTCCTCAAACCACAGCCCAGAACCACTTGCCCCTTTATCCGTCGTACCATTGAGCCAACGCACCACCGCAAACTCACCTTGGGGATCACGCACTAACCCACTCGCCGCGAACGTGCCGTAATCCACAAACGTACCCAGTGCAAATTGCTTAGGCAGTGTCAGGGCATGATGAATCCCCGCAATGGCCTGACCCGACGGCAACGCGCGATTAGACCACCCCGCAAACAACACCCCTTGCGCTGGAATTTTATTGAGACTTAACAGCGTGGTATCCAAGGTTTTGTCCGTCACCAACAGCGTTGCACCGCCATCAGCCCGCAGCACCTTATCCCGAGCATCACTGCCCCCACAGCTCGAGTTCTCATAAAACCAAAAGGAATTCAAGGTAGTGGCAACGGCGGCGCTATCCACACAATGGTTTGCGGTCAAAAAATACGGCTTGCCATCCGCACGGGTATTGTTGAGTAACTCGCCGGTACAAAAGTACTCGATGTCTTCGTTCACAACCAAGAAAAGCGCGGTAGAACTCCCCCGCAACTGCCATTCGGGTGTGGCACACGCCATATCCACAAAACAAGCCACCGCATTGTCTTCTAACGTACCCCGTTGTACCGCCCCTGTCAGTGGGTCTAATACCGAGTGGGACAGCTTGACAACCCGCAACGCCAAGGCATCCGGTGCAATGCCCTCCGGCACAAAGACTTCCACACGTAAGGTATCGCCTGCTAACGATGGCGACCAGAACGTTGCCTCCCCCGCCTGCTGAATGATTTGCGGTTTTAGCGTGTCATGGGTATAGGCATACACCTGCTGCGGGTCGTGTGGTGCGTAAAACCGCAACTCCACCCCCGCAGGCAAGTTTCCCAATACAAACTGCCCACGAATCCGTTTAGCATCCGGGGAACGCCACCCCAAATGTGCAACCTGCCCACCCTCAACCGCTAACCACTGCCAGGTATCCGGCTCACCTAGCGTATTGGGAACGGCACGACTCATCCCAATCCGCGTGCGGCGTTGCTGCGGTTCATCCGCAGTTTGTTGCCATTGTTGTAACTCCGCTGCGCTCAGTGGTGGCAACACAATGTCTTGTGGCACGAGCGCCCCGCGCCCTGCACGTTTTGGAAAATCAGTGGGGTCTAAACGCAAGGTAGCCGGAACCTCCCATGCCGCAGCGGCCTCATTCGAGGGCAAATCGGCCTGTTCCAAACCATCGACTTGGGTGATGTCAGCGGCATAGATCGGCAAAACACTCAAACTGCCAATCAGTAATAAGGTGCTGATAGAAAATAAAACGGGGTATTTCATGACACTTCCTCGCCAGTTAATGAAGTAACTGCCAGGAAATACGTCATGTATCACAACAAGGGGGGAAATTTTAATAATTATTTTGTAACTACTCAGTCTCCTAAAAAATCAGCTACACTATCGATATGAACCAGCTACCCCGCCCAACACGAGAAAGTCTCCAGCAGTTAAGCCACGCCGAATTGGTGGAGTTAGTGTTGACGCTGTTTGACCGTATTGATCAGTTGACCGCCCGCGTGAATGAGCTGGAAGCACAGCTCAACAAAAACAGTAAAAATTCACACAAGCCCCCGTCATCGGATGGACTGAAACGCCAACCCGCACAGCCGCGTCAGCTTGGACAACGCCCAAAAGGTGGCCAGCCAGGTCATAAAGGGCATAGCCTCGTGATGCACCCATCACCCGATCACGTGGAATATTACGGTGTTGCCGGGCATTGCGACTGTGGTTTGCCGCTAACCGAAGCCCTGATTGAGACAGGTGAATGTCGGCAACAGTGGGACATTCCCGAACCCCAAATCGTGGTCACGGAACACCGCCAACTGATTTGCACGTGTGGTTGTGGCAAGGTTCATAAAGGCGAATTCCCGGCAACACTCGCCCCTTACATCAGTTACGGCGCACGTTTAAAGGCCTATACGGTGGGTTTGGTACAAGGTCATTTCATTTCGCTGTCACGGGCAAGCGAGATTGTATTCGACCAATACGGTGTTAAGCCTTCCGATGGCAGTGTGCAGCACTGGATCGGTCAGGCGAGTGAAAACCTGACGGCCACTTATACAGCTATTCAGAACACCATTAGTAGCAGCGACGTGGCTCACTTTGATGAAAGCGGAATGCGGGCGCAAGGCAAAACCCAATGGTTGCATGTAGCCGCAACACCCGAAGCCGTTTACTACACTGCCCATGCACGGCGCGGATACGAGGCCATGACAGCGGCGGGAATCCTGCCGGTATTCCAAGGCGTTGCGGTTCATGACCATTGGAAACCGTATTTCCGCTTTGATCAGGTGGTACACAGCCTTTGTGGGGCGCATCTGCTGCGGGAGTTGAACTACTTTGATGAAACCCTCAAACATCAATGGCCTGCACAACTCAAACAGGTCTTGATTGATGCTAAGACCGCAGTGGCTGAAGCAAAAGACGCGCAACAAACGGCATTGTCGCTGGAGCAAATGACTGAACTCAAGCAACGTTATGACCAATGGGTGAATCACGGACTGTTGATTTTCCCTGAACAACCTAAAATCAACCCTAAACAAGGCAAAGCCAAACAAGACCCCGCCAGAAACTTGTTATGCCGTCTACGTGACTTCAAGGATTCGGTGTTGCAGTTCATTCAGCGGTTTGATGTACCGTTTGACAACAATCTGGCTGAACGAGCCGTTCGACCCGTCAAAGTTAAACTCAAGGTGGCGGGTGGATTCCGCGCAATGGGCGGTGCGGAGGCTTTTTGTGTTATCCGTTCCGTGTGGGAAACCGACAAGATTCAGGGGCGAAATCCGTTTGAGTCTCTCAGAGCGGTTTTTGGATAGACTGAGTAGTTACAACAAAACAAATAGTAACAATATCCCACTTAATAAATATTCGATAGGGTCTAGTTTTTTCATAAAGAACTCCTTATTCCTATGGCATCAACTAAGATTAAGACGTATTGCCTCCATTAATTTACTCATTCACTCATATATTCATACGCGTTCTATTAAAAATAGGGTTAATTGTGATAATTTGCTGTCACCCTAGCCACCCTGAGATGTCGTGATGTTGCCAATAGCCCGTGCTTGGATGCCATTCATCATCAGCTTACTGTTGAGTATTGTCAGCACAAATAGCGTGTCATACGCCAGTGATTTGGATTGCAGTCAACCGCCGCCGCCACCCGCTCAACCAGACGATATGAACCACCAATCGGCACTCGGACGCTATTACGACCAATGCTTACTCGATTACGACCGAGCCAAACAAGCCTTTGACCGCAGTCTGGCAAGCGCCCAACAACACTTAGCCCCACACGACCCGACTATTGCCATTGCTAAACTTAACCGCTTACGTTTGGAACTGGACTGGCAAAAACCTTGGGCAACGCCAAAAGCGTGGGACAACCTCATCAGCGCCCTAACCGAGATTGAAACAACACTACGTGGCGAGGCTCGCCATGCAGAAGCGCTCATGCTCCTAGCTGATGCGCATTACTATGCAGCGCTCAATACCCCCTTACAGCGTGCCGCCCACATCAACACCGCCCAACACCACTATCAAAGCGCTCTAAAACACCAACAACCCCCTGCTGAAACCGCCATCACACACAGCAATCTCGCCAATACCTACCGCTTACAGGAAGACTATCAGCAGGAAGCCGCTCACTTAACACAAGTAGCAAACCTACTGGCGAGCACCAAGCAACAAAACACCGAAGCCTACACCCTCAACCGCTACAAACAGGCTGAGAATCACCGCAAACAACACCACTATTCACAGGCGGAACCGGCTTACCAAGACAGTTTACAGCGTTATCAAACGTTCCCGCCCACACTGCACCGTGACAAAGCCATTGCCCGCATCCAACTTGGTCTGGCAGAAACCCACCTGCAACAACAACGCTACGCCCAAGCACACACGGCTATTGAGCACGCCGCACAGTTTTACCTCAACACCAACACCACCAAGCTCAACCACGGCACACTGATTGCCGCCCAAGACGATTTGCAAGACCGCCAACGTTTTGCCCGTTTGCAACTGCGTTTTAGCAGTCACCCAGCAACCAGCAGACTCACCTCAAGCACCTTACCGGCTGCATTTTGGGCTATCCAGCAATTGCACGGCCTGGAACGGCTGCAAGGCTTACAACAAGCCCTGATGCGCTTAAGCATCCAAAACCCCGAACATCGGCAAAGCATCAGTGACTTATGGAAAACCTACAAAATGCTGGAAGACAATGCGCAATACCAAGCAAGCACGCATCAGGCAGCCGAGTCACAACGTTTACAGCAAGCACTCAATGAAGCTGAGCAGCAACTGCAAAAAACCTTGCCAGCTTACCGCCAACTGGCGCAAGCCAAACCACTGGCTTTAAACCCTGATAACACCCTGAGTAACCTACGTAAAGGCGAGGCGTTGCTGGCGTGGGTGTTTGAGCGTGACCCGCAGACGAAGGAACAACTCGCTTATGTCTTCGTTGCCGCCCACCAGCGCCCTGCCAAATTACACGCCTTAACGTTAACGCCTGATTTTCAGCAAGACATCATGCGCCTGCGGCAAGCCATGACCCCGCAAACGTCAACGCTACCCGATTTTGATTTGCAAACCGCACACCGTTTGTACCAAACGTTATTTGCCCCAGTCGTCGACGATTTGCAGGAAATCCAGCACCTGATTGTGGTAACAGACGACGAATTACAACACCTGCCCTTGCATCTGCTGGTGACCCAAGCCCCGACCTCACGCGATTATCAGCAAGCCGCCTGGCTCATGCAGCAATACACCTTCAACTACCTGCCCGCTGTCAATGCCCTCAAGAGCTTGCGTGAATTACCCTCACCACCCTCACCGGATCCGCGCAAACGTTTTCTAGGCATCGGCGCACCACTGGGGAGAGCGTTATCAGGGGCGAAAGCAGAGCTGGAACATCAGCATCAACTGCTGTGTACAGCGCACCATGCCAACACCGATTGCCGCGTATTAACCGCTAAAGACGCCACAGAACAAGCGTTGAAACAGTTAATCGATCCCCAAAAGCCAGAAACCACCTTTCAAATCATCAGTTTTGCCACCCATGCAGCCCCCCACAACACACAGGACAATACCGAAGCCTTTCTGGAACTGGGAAAAACCAAGGATGAAGACGGGCGTGTCACCGCCAGTGAAATTATGGCGTTAACACTTGATGCCGATATAGTGCTGTTGTCTGCGTGCAGCACCGGCAGTATCAGTGACACCACACAAGGCATGTCATCACTGGTCAAAGCTTTTTTCAGTGCCGGTTCGCGGCAAGTGCTCGCCACCGCTTGGGACATTGACTCCCCCACCACCCAAACCTTGATGCAAGCACTGTTCACCGCATTACCAACCACGTCCACCCACTGGGCAAGCGCGTTACAGCACGCAATGCAACACACCTTGCAAAAAAATGCTGAGCACGCCCACCCATTTTACTGGGGCGCATTTCAACTTTATGGATTGGATGGCTGAAAATTGGGGTAACGTTGCTGCAACGCCATGGTTTCGCGCTGCACTTGCTGCTGCGCCTGCTGCTCACACTGTTGGATTGCTGCCCACCACGTGTCAGGATCACCCCGTAGCGCCTCACTGAATTCACAAGCACCCGTTGCATCATCTGCCGCCGTCGTGCTGCGCAACTGCCATTCCTCCGGTGTCACCTGCGGTGTCAACAACGTTGGGGTCAGCAACACCCCTAATAACCCGCCAATGACCAATACCGCAGGCAAACTAAACGCCGGACCCGGCAATGGTAATAATACCCACCCCTCTGGCGACCATAAGGTTTTCCACCAGGGTTTTTTTTTCTCTGCTTGCAGCGCCCGTAACCGCGCTTGTAAAGGTGCTGGCATCAACTCATCATGCAAAAAGGGCTGTATGGAGGGCTGTTTACTCAGTTTTTGGCGCTCTGCATCGCTTAACGCCTGCACATTGTCATGCACTTGTTGCTGAAAATCCTCATCCAATAATGCGGCTTGGTAAAGTGCCTTTAATTCACGCTCCATGACTGGATCAGTGTCATCATCGTCCTCATCTCTACCATCGGATTCATGCTGCATTTTATTTGCTCCTTACCTTCCCCGTGAGGGTTTAACCTAAACGCGCTTTCAAGTGTTCTTTTGCCAACCGTAAATGGTTACGCACTGTTTCATACTTTTCCCCGGTAAGCGCGGCAATTTCTTTGACCGATAACTCTTTTGTATATTTTAAGTGTAACGCAAGCTGCTGTTTCTCAGACAATTGCGCCACGGCTTGTTTAAATAACGTCAAGCGCTCTTGTTTTTTTAAATCCTCTTCCGCACCTAAATACTCAGCTTCCGGTGTGCTTTGTTGATACAACAAATCCACATCAGGGTGTGCTGACCAAATTGCGTTGTCATGCGTCTCATCTGGATCAGCCGCAAAACTCACAAAGCCACCGCTTGGCTTACGCTTTTGGCTATTCTGCTGGCGAACCGTATCCCGCGCCTGTCGCAATGCCACTGTATGCAACACTGACCACAAGCCGGAATCCGGCAAGGCTTTTCCACAATATTCATCAATTAAGATTAACCAAGTATCTTGCAGGCAATTCTCCGCCGCCTCAATGTCATTAAAAATCAAGCTGCGGCGAATATAGCGCCATAAGCGTTGCCCGAAGGTGCGCTGCATCTCTGCGTCCGCTTGGCGCTCTTTCTGGCAAAAACGCTGAAACAACTGCTGCTCATACGCTTTCAAAGTGTTGTCGTCGTTATGCATAGGGTATACGTCCTGTGAGGTAAAAAGGGGTTAAAACCTCAACTGCCGCAAGCATGTTACGCGCATTCCTTGGGATGGACTCACAAGATTTTTTGATGGGGATAAAAAAAGTCGAGGCAGTTACCCCGGCATCATTAAAAAACAAAAGCTATTGATTTTTATGAACTTTCCCCGCTATTTCGGCAACAACTTTTCTAAACACATTGCAAAAGTGATCGCCTTCGGTAGAAACGGAATAAGTTTGAAAGGTTTGCAAAAAAGCATCGCGTTGGATACGCAAACACTTCTCCCAATTGTATTTGGACACATGCGTGGTATCAACCATTCTAATTAACGGTTTAAGATCCAAACCGCGAGTAATGCCTGCTTCAAACAGCAACCACTCCGCATTCAACAAGTCTGTGGAAAAATACCGATCATTCTCAGTCATCTTGTTGACTGAATCCCGCCCGATCGAATAAATTTGAATACACGCAGCCGATTTTTTCATGTCTTCAATAACTCGCTCCGTAATACTGGATTCAGCGCTGTCATCCGTAGAAATGGCTACAAGACCGTATTCAGCCAATGTATCTTCAATAAACTTCCAACGTTCACTTTTAAAACTTCTGCGCAGTGAAACAAAAACTTTGTAAGTACTTATGCAAAAGTTTTTCGGAAAAACCACCCCTTACAAATCAATCGGTTACGATTGCAAAGTTCCGAGTAACTTATGCCTAAGTACTTAATATGATTAATAAAACTATCACAATCCTCTGCATTTTCTTCACAAAAAACAGTCTTAAATATTTCCGAAACTTCCTGCACAATTGATCTAATATCAGCGTATTTTAGGCGTATACGTAATCTAAGCAACCCTCCCCACGCTGCATGGGGCAAGGAGGACAAGATTAGATTGGATTTATTGGCGTGTTCGTATACGCCCCAAAAACGATACCCCGAACGAATGCCAATCGGCAACATCAGGTGTTTATCAATATGAAAACCTTTCTGAGACAAAATAATTGTATCGTTATATTCCATGACGCCGCACCTCTCACTAAACAGATAAATGATTCAGACTTATCGTAAATGTGCTCCTTCTCTAGGTTGTGTTGTGGCAAAGGGGTTTCAAAAGAGTGTAGCGCATGTATGCAAAATAACATCACCTACATGCGCACTGCTCAAGGCAAGACCCGAACGGTAGAAACCATACCGTAGAGCATGGGTTCAGCATCGCCAAGCTTATCGGGAGCCGCCGGTGAGTTGCGCTCTGGCATTTCAGGCGTAGCACAATCCTTCGGGTTATGCGCCGCGTCAACAGATGCATCTGAAGGTTTGCAGGAAACAGGCGAAGCAGCACCTTCATAACGGTTTACACTGCGTGTCTCTAATTCCGTAGCAAAACCATTAACGTACATCAACGGTAATAACAAGCTGGTCAACAAAACTCGCATCATTTTCATCTTATGTCACTCCCTGCATTCATCGCATTCTTAATTCGTTCTAGCCCGTTGCCAGAATGCCTTTATGTTGAATGAAGTAAGCCAAGACAA
The DNA here is from genome assembly GCA_029972225.1 of Candidatus Thiothrix putei. Lineage (NCBI taxonomy): Bacteria > Pseudomonadati > Pseudomonadota > Gammaproteobacteria > Thiotrichales > Thiotrichaceae > Thiothrix > Candidatus Thiothrix putei. The sequence continues at coordinate 789,383 of CP124756.1, read as the reverse complement.
AAATTGACGCTATTACGCATTTTGCCGTGTATGATTACCTAAGATAACTAAGCAAAAATACGACAATGCTGCTAATAAATACTGAGGCACTAAGTAAAACTACGTAGTGCCACTAAATTATCGACACAAAAAACCCAGCATAAGCTGGGCTTGATCGTTAGGTAGTAGCTAGTGTTATTTTTCTGGAATTCTAACGCGAATCGTCACGCCCATTTTCCCATTAATCTCAAATGTTCCGCCTTGACTGGCAACACGTTCGCGCATATTTTTAATACCAATCCCTTCAGAACGCTTAAAAGTTTCATCATCAAAACCTTGTCCATCATCCTGGATAGTTAAATCAAACATACCGTCTTTCTGTTGCAAGCGAATCAATACCCGCGACACACCATGAGCATGGTTTTCAACATTTTCTATTGTTTCCCTAACAATAAGAAAAAACATTTCAGCAACTGTTGTGGGTAATGCAAAAAAATCCAACTCAATATCACGAATAATTTTGATCCCTTTGGCTTCAAATCTTACTTCGACATTATCCAGAAACTCTAGCAAGTCATACGGATGAGCATTCTCTTCCTTATTCTCAATACAGGCATCAATAACATGAGAAATATCACGCATGTCTGCAATACTCGTATTGATAGTCGCCATAACTTTTTGCAAATACTCTTCACTTTTTGCCGAACTGGTATGCACATTCTTCAACGCCAACTCAGCAAACATTCTTGTACCCACTAGATCCTGCTTAATTTTATCATGCAATTCCCTCTTAACCTTTTTAAGCTTTGCCATCATATCGGGATCGGGGTCAGGATAGGTTACGTCTGGAGCAGGCTGTTCAGGTAACAAGGTTTGTGGCAATGCCACTACGCGCTGCCTCATAAAGTAGAACCACATGAGTATACCGACCATGAGCACCATACTGCATAGCACCAACCCCCAAAATAATAAACGCTGCCATGATAATGATTCAGCGAGCAGTAATGACTTCCAAAATCCATCATCAACATCTGAAGCCGTTAAGCTCTTTTCCATTAAAGCTAAACTTTCTTTGAAACGAGTTTCATCTGCCTCAGCCAACAGTCCCAATAAAGCACTGACAGTATGACTATTAACACCATATTCTGCGGCTTTATAGGGTAAGGCTTCAGCAATCGACATATTGTCTTTTAATGCCAACATGTGACGCGGGATGCCTTTTTTACCCAATGCGTCAATAATTGCCTGTCTACCGCCACTTTCAGCCTGAATCCATTTATCAATTTTCTTTTTTAACGCTGACGATCCATCTTTTTCACGCGGAGCATTATAAATAACAACTGCGAACTCCTCGCGGGAATAGCCTTGCATAGGAGATTCTATACTATACGAATCCTGTTTCTTTGCTTGGGCTATTTCTGTATTAAAAATATCTAACAAAACAATATCATCACCAATATAAGCATCAATACTGTTCTCATCGTCTGATAACAAATTAGCAATCGCATCAGTACGCTCAACAAACTCCGTTGGTGGCTGAGCGGTAGGAAAAAATGCATTAACAGCGACCATAGTAGAAATCGGTGATTTATCAGAGCCTTTTTGTATGCCTATCTTTAAACTATTGGGGTTAGTATAGAGTATTTGAATCTTATTGCGCCGAATTAATAGGCGGGCGCGTGCCACAAAAAAAGGCACAGAAAACTCCCCCTTCAACCCTGCTTGTGTAGTAATACGTTCCTGAGTTAATGAATCAGAGCCACATTGAATTCCAATACGATTACTGCCTAAATATTTATGAAAGTTTTCAAACCGTTGTGCAGCATTAGAAATTTGGTATTGGTTTTCAACAGGAATGTCGTGACCACTACTTTTTAAAAAGGCCAATAAACTACCGCAGAAACCATCAGCAGTCGCGCCATTACGATCCATTTTTCCATAACTGATCGGCGAAGCATCGGTCGCGTAACCAAACACCACCGGAACCGGTTCAGATTCTGCGGCTACAGAACCCACGAGCAACAAACCTAGCAACCCCCAAGCAAGCGCTTTGACACTCAACATACGATACTCCCGCTAATATGCCGAAATTTTACCTCGCATCAGAGTGTAGCGCATAAGCAGTAAATTTTATTCACCTTGCCAAGTATTAAATTAAACCATGATCCAGCGCATAGCGTGTGAGTTCAGCCACCGAGCGTAGCCCTAATTTATCGCGAATGTTTTGGCGATGGGTTTCCACCGTGCGGGTTTCGATCTTCAGTATTCGGGCAATTTCACCACTTTGCTTGCCCTTTGCCACCAATATCAACACTTCCGTTTCGCGGGATGTCAGGGGGCTGCTTGATGATACCGTTGTTGGCGGATACGGCGAGACGAACATACCACGCTGCACAGTATCAATGGCGTGTAACAATCGATCCGTATCACAATTGTTCTTTGCCATATACCCCTTTGCCCCTGCCTGCATCGCTTTAGCTGCGTATTCAGGGGAATCTTCCAGCGTTAACATCAGCACTTTGATTTGCGGCAATTGCTGGGCTAACGCTTGCGTTGCCCTTAACCCATCCATTACCGGCATGTGAATATCCATTAAAATCACATCAGGAAGTAACTCCGCAGCCAGTGCCAAAGCGTCTCGCCCATTCCCCGCCATCCCCACAATCTGCATTCCTGCATCCCGTAATACTGCCGCAAAACCATCACGAACAATGGGATGGTCGTCCACAATCAATAAACGTAAACCCGTATTTTCCATCACTTCCTCCCATCCATAAATAGTAACGGTAATTGCGCAGTAATGCGTGTGCCTTGCTGTGGTGAACTGTGCAATTGAAACTGCCCACCCAATAATTCCACCCGCTCACGCATGTGCAACAATCCCAAACCGCGCCCCGCCTGTAAATGTTCGGGGTCAAAACCTTTGCCATCATCCCGCAAGGTCAGCAACAACTGTTCCGGCGCTTGCCGAACTTCAAGGTGCACCTGAGTGGCTTGGGCATGGCGCTCAATATTGGAAAAGGCTTCTTGCACCACGCGATACACCATAATTGCCACTTCTTCACTCAACTCATGCGGTATAATTTGCCAATAACGGATAACCCGGATACCGGTACGTTCCTGAAATTGCTTGGTCAAACTCTCCAAAGCCACTTCCAGACCCATTTCATCCAGCAAGGCGGGGCGCAAACTGTGCGACACCTGCCGGACTTCCTTAATCGTGGTATCCAACGTTTCCAAAGCAACTGCCAAACTATCGCGGTAACTGGCATCCCCTTTAACTAGTTGGCGTTGTGCCAGCTCAATACGAAACCGCACCGCCACCAAGAGCTGATTAATGCCATCGTGCAATTCACGCGCAAACCCACGCCGTTCCTCAATCTGGAGCCGCACGAAATGGTGTACCAGTTGCCGTAAGTGATCATCAGCCAGCCGATTTTCATGCCAATTCACCCAAAACACCAACAACACGAGGCTGACTATCGCCCCCACCAACAACAGCAACATGTAGCGAAAGGTGTTATCAATGCGGGTACTGACCTGCTGGAGATGGGTTTCGACTTCCGCCCCCACGTCATACAACCCGGTTCCGACAACCCACTGCCAAGGTTCAAGAACACGGGCATAGCCGATTTTTTGTTCATAAAGCCCGGTCGACGGGCGTTCCCAGCGGTACGCCACCACGCCGTCTTGCCGCTGTGCTTGCTGCAATAACGCTGGTACGACAGGCAAATCGAGCTTGTTTTTCCCAACAAAATCGGGCTTAACAGGGTGAACGAGATTCACCCCTTGGAGGTCATACACGTAAAAATAACCATCTTCCCCAAAAAACAGTTTCTCATTGAATAAACGTTTCACCGCTGTTTGCTTCTCGGTTTCGCTTAACCGGGCATCCTGCATAATGGGTTCTATGGCGGCAAAGGCTAAGTCCAGCAAAAACGTCAATTCTTTTTCCTTGCTCGTCAGCAAGCTCTGTTCCACGGATTGCCGTTGCGCGATGGCATCACGTTCCAGTTGTTGGCTGGCGAGGAGAATCACGGTTGCCAGCAATAGCAAGGGGACTATGGCCAGCAATAAAACTTTCATGCGCACTGAAAGCTTGGTTTTTCTGGGGGTTAAACCACGGCTGTCGCCTGATGTCACCATTGCTAATCTCTTGTTTTGTACTTGACCCTCAGAGTATGACGAAATGACGCGGCGCGAGGAATTCGGGAAATTACGCGCATGGCTACGTATTTCTACGTAGCGGTTGGCTTCTCCAACGCAAAAAGCCGAGACTGGCTCGGCTTTTTGCATTCAGGTAAAACGCTAAGGCTTACGCTGCGAAATTCTTCTCAGCAAACTCCCAGTTCGCCAGCGAGTTCAGGAAGGTCTCAACGAATTTAGGACGCAGGTTGCGATAGTCGATGTAGTACGCATGTTCCCACACGTCCACGCACAGCAGGGCTGTATCGCCAGTAGTCAACGGCGTGCCAGCCGCACCCATGTTCACGATATCTACTGAACCGTCAGCTTTCTTGACCAACCAAGTCCACGCAGAACCGAAATTGCCCACAGCAGAAGCGGTGAAGGCGGTTTTGAATGCGTCAAAAGAACCCCATTTCGCATCAATGGCAGCAGCCAATGCGCCAGTCGGTGCGCCGCCGCCATTTGGCTTCAGGCAGTTCCAGAAGAAGGTGTGGTTCCACACTTGCGCTGCATTGTTGTAAACGCCGCCAGCCGGTGCGGATTTCACGATGTCTTCCAGACTCATGCTTTCAAACTGAGTACCGGGAATCAGGTTGTTCAGGTTAGTCACGTAAGCGTTGTGGTGCTTGTCGTGGTGGAATTCCAGCGTTTCGGCTGACATGTGTGGGGCAAGTGCGTCTTTCGCGAAAGGCAGTTCTGGCAGGGTATGAGCCATGGGTCGTTACTCCTCTAGTCGTTAGGATTTATGGTCAGGGCGTAAGATAGGGCATTTGGGGCGTGTGGTGCAATAAGCCTGTGTTCGGGGGATGAATTATGAAGATTTTTACTGATCGGTGATGGCTTAGAAATCCAGAGCAAGCCGGAAACCAATGTGGCTACCACTTTTATCCTGCTCTTCACTCGAACGATAGACTGTGCGTACATTCTGGGCGCTATCGCTCCACAGGCCACCACGGACAACACGTTTACTCTCTGTCACACAGGCATTCGTGACTTTGGCAGATGCTGCTTGATTCGGGCACGTGATTCCGGGCATAGGGGAGGCTCCGAGGGTTGTTCGGTGTGGGGTGCTGCGTATCAGGCGATTCATGACTTTTTCGCCTCACAGTCCGCCTTTTGCTTGGGGTCTTTGTAGGCGCATTCGGCTTCGAGGAAACGGACAACCTGAGCCAGTTTGGTTTCGTCAGGACTCGGCACATCCAGCAGTGGATGGAAACGACGGGTTTTAAAGGATGAGAAATGTGGTTTCTGGCGAATCTGCCATTCATCCCTATCCATTTCCCAAATGAACCGCAAGGCAGCAGATACCTCTGCTGGTTCAAAATCATAAATTAGGCGAAAAACTGGACTACTTACGTCCCATAGCCGTACTGTTCTATCTTCCGAACCAGTAGCTATTACCTTGTTGTCTGGGCTGAACGTCAGTGCAAGTACCCCTTCAACATGACCTTGTAGGGTTTTCAGAGATATGCCGCTTTGTGTGTCCCACAATCGTATTGTATTGTCATCCGAACCGGTGGCAATTATCTTACCATTGCAACTAAATGCCACTGAGCTGACCCAACTGGTATGACCTTGCAAGGTTTGCAGGAGTGTACCGCTATTTACATCCCACAGCCGTATCAAATTGCCGGAGCCAGTGGCAATTACCTTGCCGTCTGGGCTGTGCTTCACTGCATAAATTGGGTTGGTATGTCCTTGCAGAGTTTTAAGGAGAGCGCTGCTTTGTGTATCCCACAGTCGCACAGTGTTGTCATCTGAGCCAGTAGCAATCATCTTGCCGTCAGGGCTGTAATCTACCGACCGAACAGCACTGGTATGACCTTGTAGAGTTTGTAAGGAAATACCTTTGTTCACATCCCATAGTCGTACCGTATTGTCAACCGAGCCAGTAGCAATCACGTTACCATCTGGGCTGAATGCTACAGAACTCACCCACCCGGTATGACCCTGCAAAGTTTGCAAGAGTTCACCGCTGCGTACATCCCACAGCCGCACAGTGTTATCGGACGGACCCGCAGCGACTACCTTGCTATCTGGGCTGAACGCTACTGATACGAAAGTCGCATCCCAGCCCGAAACGATATGACCTTGCAACGTTTTCAGGAGTGCACCGTTACGTGTATCCCACAGCTTCACGGTATTATCCATTGATCCTGTTGCAATCAGCTTTCCATCTGAGCTGTAGGTTACTGTATTGACAGAATCGGTATGACCTTGCAGGATTGACCGGTTTACATCGTGATACATATCCCACAGCCGTACTGTTCCGTCATCCGAACCAGTAGCAATTGTCTTGCCATCTGGGCTAAATGCTACTGACCAAATGAGGGAAGTATGACCTTGCAGGATTTGGATACATTTACCACTGTGTATATCCCACAGTCTCACGGTGTTGTCATACGAACTCGTCGCAATGATTTTCCCATCTGGGCTAAACACAACCGACCAAACAGATTCTGTATGACCAAGTAGGGTTTTCAGGAGTGTGAAGTTATGTGCGTTCCATAGTCGCACCATGTTGTCATCTGAACCTGTGGCGATTACTTTGCCATCTGGGCTATACATAACTGAACGTACCCGGTTGGTATGAGCTTGCAGGTTTTTCAGAATTTTGCCCGTGTCCACATCCCACAGACAAACCGTGTTATCAGTCGAACCTGTGGCGATTACTTTACCATCGGGGCTGAACACAACCGACCAAACAGATTCTGTATGACCTTGTAAGGTTTTCAGGAGTGTAAAGTTGTGCGTGTTCCATAGTCGAACGGTGTTGTCATCAGAACTGGAGGCAATTACCTTGCCATCCGGGCTATATGCGACTGAACGTACCCAGTTGGTATGAGCTTGTAGCGTTTTCAGGAGATTACCGCTGTATACATCCCACAGCTTCACTGTATTATCACCTGAACCGGTAGCGATTACTTTGCCATCTGGACTAAACACTAATGCAAATATACCCGCACCGTGACCAATCAGTCTATCTAGCATCTCACCTGTCTTCGCATCCCACAACCGCACTATGTTGTCATCCGAACCGATAGCGATAACCTCACCATCTGGGCTATATGCTACTGCACGAATGCTGCCGATAGTGGACTCACGAATTTGTTTGCGTTCGCTTGACAAATCCTGTTCGCGGATGGCACTCAATCGCCCCAAAGTGGTTGGCAATACTGCCTCCTTGCCCTCCGGCACTTTCTGTGCGGCAGCATCCAGCCCATACAACCAAGCAGTACGTATTTGCAGTGGATGGGCAAGTTCTTCACCGCTGATCACCTTGTCCGGGATGAGTGACAATGCCTTTTCCTCAAACACCTTGCTCAAGTTGTAGTTGGCCTCTAATTCGCGCTGTCTGGATTCTTCCGCTGATGCTTCTGCCTTTTGTGTTGCCATTTGGGATTCATTGGCAAAATGCCAGGCAAACCCTGCCGCCACAACCATCACCAGCGCAATCATCGCCATCACCCACGACAATCGCCGAGTTTTCTTCAATGATTTGCGCTGTTCCTCAGCCTTCTGCTCAGCCAACACCCGCTTTTCTTCCTGCAAGGCCAGTTCGCGTTGGCGTTGTTGTTCCTTTTCCTCCTTCAACCGATCCCGCTCATGGATGCTAGCTTCGATGAATTCCGCCTCCAGCACTGACGCCCGCCCTGCATTCCCTTTCAACCACTCCTGCGCCACCGCCAACCGCGAGCCTGTCAGCAACCACGCAGCATCACGCCCACCATCCTCCCAATCCTTCGCGCCTTTGCTGATCTGGTGCTGGGTGCGCAGCGCATCGCGGTTGTCAGCAATCCACTCGCGCAGTTTGCCCCAGTGGCGGATCAGGGCTTCGTGCGAGACTTCGGCGAAGGCAGCTTCGTTGCCGTCGGTTTGCTGGGTGGTGATCAGGCGGGCGTCTGCCAGTGCCTGGATAATGTGGCGGGCGGCGGGGTCGTCGCCGAATTCGCGCAGGTCGGCACGGCGGCGGGTGTCTTCGCTGCCTTCGCCGGGCTGGATCAGGCGCAGGAAGATGTGCTTGGCTTGTTCCTGTTCGGGGTCAGAGAATCCGGCGAGGATGCTGTTGGCGCGGATTTCGAGTGCCTTTTCCAGCCCGCCGAACTGGTTGTAAGTGTCGAGCCGCAGGCCGTCGCCGTCGCGCTGTTCCCACAGCAGGCTGAGGACGTATTGCAGCAGCGGCAAACTGCCGGGCTGGTTTTCGACCGCATCCAGCAGGGCTTCGGTCAGGGCTGGCTCGACGCTGACGCGCTGCTTACGGGCGGGCTGTTCGATGGCGGCACGCAGTTCCGCTGACCCCATCGGTGGCAGCAGTTCGGTGCTGTGCTGGTTGAGCAGGCGGGTGAAGGCTTCGTTTGCCAGCGCGGCGGCGAGGAAATCCGCCCGCATCACCAACAGCAGGGTGCAACCCTTGAGGTCGGCTTCCACCAGCCGGATCAACTGGCTTTCATACGCCCGCACGGTGGCGGGGTCGGAATGGGTGAACAGTTCCTCAAACTGGTCAATGCACAGCAGCGCCCGCGCCTGCCCGCTGCTGCCCCACACGGCTTGCAGCAATTCTGCCAGGCTGAGTTGCTGTTCACGAAACGCGCTTTCCAGTGCCTTGCGCCGTTGCAGCCGTTCCACCGCCTGTTGCGGGTCGGGGTGGAGGATGGCGGCAAACAGGCTGGCGAGTTCGCCGAACGGTGCATTGCCGGGGCGGGTCTTGAGGATCAGCCAGTCGCCGGTTTCGCGCAAACGCGGGATCACCCCCGCACTGACCAGCGAGGATTTGCCGCTACCGCTTGCCCCCCACAACGCAAACAGGCGGGTGGCGGGGATTTTCTCGCACAGTTCGCCGGTTAGGGCTTCGCGCCCGAAGAAATACGCCCGGTCTTCCTCGCGGAACGCTTCCAGCCCCCGGCAGGGGTTGAGCAGCACGCCGTTGGCATCGAAACGCGGGCGTTCCTGGGTCAGCAACTGGCGCAACGTCCATTCCGCTTGCTGCGGCTGGCGCGGGAACAAGCCCCAGTCCCACGCCTGTTCACCGTCCTGTTTGAAGGCGTCGATGTCCAGCGAACGCGCCTGCCGCGCTTCGGACAGCAGCACCTTGGAACCTGCCCGTGTAAAGGCTGCCTGCAACGCCACTTGCCCGCCATCCGCCAGCAGTGCCGCGTAGAATTCCCGCGCAAAACCTGCCGCCTGTCCGTCATCAATGGCGCGGTGGGTGGCAATCACCACCGGCACACCCGCCGCATGGAATCCTTCCACCTGTGCGGCATTGTGGCAACCGTTGAGGAAAATCAGGTCAGGTGGGCGTGACCAGGTGCTGATATGGGTGGCAAGGTGTTGCGCGTAGACCGCCTTGTCGTCGGACAGCAATGCCCCGCCATCGCTATGCCCGGCGAAGTGCAGGATGGCAACCCGCCCGGCAAGTTGGTCAAGCGTGGTTTTGAGCTGTTCTTGGGTGAAATACGGTTCGTACTGGATGGCGAACGGGGCAATGTCCGTCTGCCGCGCTTCCAACAGGGCTTTGAGGGTGCTAAGTTCGGCGGGTATGGAGGCAAGCGGCTTGAGGGTACTTTTTGCACCCAGCAATAACACAATGGGGAGGTGTGCTGACTGCATGACAAGCCCTTCATCACTTGGAGATATACGTGGATTATAGCCATGATAATTTACGCTTGACTGGATTTAAATCAACAAAGCCCCTAAACATCAGCTAACCGTTATTTCAAACCTACCCAAATCTACCTATAGCTAACTAAAAGTAGTCATGGTGTTGAATTCCTGCTTCACGGGGGCTGGTTTCGTCTTCGGCTTGCGCCCAAGACCAGAGCCTTCCCCTCCACAGGCAGACACCGTGTAACTCACGGCATATTTTTTCAAATTTTTGGCGGCATTGATGTCACGGTCATGAACTGCACGACAGTCAGGGCAAGTCCATTCACGCACCGACAGCGGTAGCTTTTCCACTTTATGCCCACAGCCAGAAGCAGAACACGTCTTGCTCGAAGCAAAAAACCGATCAGCCACCACGACCACCGCACCCCGCATTCCTGCCTTGTATTCCAGTTGCCGCCGGAACTCGAAGAATCCCATGTCACTGATGGCACGGGATAAATGACGGTTTTTCACCATGCCCGATACGTTCAAGTTTTCAATGCCGATGGTGTGAAAACGGCGGGTCAAATCCGTGGTGAGTTGGTGCAAACTGTTTTGGCGGATATTGGCGATACGTGCGTGAAGTTTTGCCAGCTTCTGCTTCGCCTTGTGACGGTTGGCACTGCCTTTGACCTTACGGGACAGGCTGCGCGAAAGCCGTTTTAGGCGGGAAAGCAAGGCTTTATGCGGCTTCGCCCCGACCACTTTTTCCCCCGTTGACAGCGTTGCCAGTGCGGATACACCCAAATCTACCCCCACTGCGCCTTGGTTTTCAGCAGGCGGGAGGTGGTTTGAGGTGGTATCCACGGTGATGCTGGCGAACCACTGGTCAGCGGTGCGGGAAACCGTGGCAGAGAGAATTTTACCGGAAAAGCGTAACGTTTCCCGCATCCGCACTAACCCAAGGTTGGGAATGCGGATGCGGCAAGCGTCGATGGCAAACTGGTCATTGGTGAGGGTGAAACTGTCGCGGCTTTTGCCTTTCTTTTTGAATTGCGGGTACTTGGCTCGCCCCGCAAAGAAGTTCTTGAAAGCTGCACCGAGTTGGATAATCGCCATTTGCGGGGCGTTTTTGGTGACTTCCAGCATCCAGGGGAATTGTTCGCGTTTGATGGCGTTCAATTGGCGGCGCAAGCCCATTTGGTTGGGTTTTGGCTGGGTGTTATCGTCTTTCCATGCGGCGTATTGGGTTTGCCATTCTGCCAACGCCCAGTTGTAGGCGAACCGTGCTGTACCAGCGGCTTTCGCCAAGTACGTCGCTTGCTTATGGTTGGGGTCAAGGCGGATTTTGTGGCTGATGATCATGGCAAACAGAATGCAGCACGGTGTGATAGTTGTCTAGTCATCCGTGCTTTTGCTGCTATCTTTTACGGATAAACGGCACTACGCTTTTATAAACCTAACCAAAATGATAAAGCTTGAATAGATTTAGATAGATTTTATGGCAACTGTTTCAAACCCCTGCCTTGTGCTAAACTTGGCTGGCAGTGTAGGTTGGGTGTGTGAAAACCATCATGAAATTCTGGAGAACAAGGTAGTTTATGGATGTTTGTCATGGAACATGGGTTCCCGCCAGCGATAGTGATTTCAACAATCACGGTCAGTTCATTTTCTGGGTTGAGACACCCGCTCAACCCCGCAGCAAAATCAAGGAAGGCATTCACCCTAACCACCTATCCAAAGACGCTGCCTTAGGAGATTTCCTGACCTCGGCTTTGTCGCTCAATAAGGCCACGCTGCTGGCTCTCCAGCCAAAATCCGCCACGTTCCATACCACTTTACCCACTCATGAAGGGCAGCCCTTGCCCAGCATGGAAATGGCGCAACTGACCGGTGAATACCCACCGGATGAGTACACCTGGCAGACCTGGGCTATCAACGGTAAGGCCATCGGCAAACCGTTGCTGTTCCTGCGCGAATTACAGTTTATTGCCAGCACGAAACAACCCGGTTTTCGCTTGGGCAGTGATTTGCTGTTCTGGATGCAATACGCCCAGCAGTTGCGCAACGTGATCCGCCAACACCAATTCTTGCCGGTGATGAAATGCCACCAACCTGCGGGCAAAAAGGCGCATTTAAGCATTGATACCGGGTGGTCGCCCGTAGGCAGCCTGTATGAACGTGGCCTACAGGAGTTTGCTGCCGCCATGCCCGGTATTTGCACAACGGTCAGTAGCCAAGCCCCCACACAGGCAACACCCGCCAACCAACCGTCCGGTTGGGAAGCGGTGGCATTACTCCGGCATTTTTCCGAACAGCAACTGGAAGAGCTGGTGGCAAGCACCAGCATCACCAAACAGGTACTGCAACAACTGGGGGATAGCTGGTTACTGGACGCAGCAGGCTATACCGTCAGCGGCATCCGCAAAATGGTGGGTGCTGATAGTGGCCTGACGGCTGAACAATGGCAGCAATGGTACGCCTGGCAACGCGGTATCGTGGGGCAAACACAGGATGCCGGTTTTGTGCTGGGTTTGCGTTTACATCCAGCCGACAGCGGTGCAAATGCAGCGTGGTGGCTGGGTTTCTTTGTCGAGTCCAGCCACGACCCTTCCCTGAAAATGGAACTGTCCGAGTGGTGGGCCTTATCCAGTGCCAAGCAAAAACAATGGCAGCAACATTTTGGGCAACAGTTTGAGCGTAACCTGCTGGTCAACCTGGGACACGCCGCACGGATGTGCCCCTTACTATGGCAAGGCATGGAATCCCCCCAGCCCACCGGCCTGAGCCTTGACTTGCAGACCGCCTACGAGTTCCTGAAAAACGATGCCGCCGTGCTGGAATCTGCCGGGTTCAAGATTGCCTTGCCAAGCTGGTGGACACCGCAAGGCCGCAAACGGGCGCGTATCCGCATCAAGGCTTCCGGCAAGTCAGCACCTTCACAGGCCAAGGACAGCGGCACGGGTTACTTTTCCCTGCCTTCACTGGTGCAATACCAGTACGAACTGTCCGTCGGTGGTGAAACTGTCACAGCGCAGGAATGGCAAGCACTGGTGAATGCCAAAACCCCGTTGGTGCAGTTCCGTGGTGAATGGATGGAGCTGGATAGCGCCCAGATGGAACAACTGTTGGCCTTATGGCAACAACAGGAACAGGATGGCGGCAGTGCGGCCTCAATCAGTGACTTGCTCAAACAGATCGCTGAAGCCGATGACCATACCACTGAATTTGCTTTTGATGAGGTGCTGGACGACCTGCTGGGGCGGCTGCAACAGCAACGCGGCATTGAGTTGCTGGATAATCCCGCTGGTTTGCAAGGCCAGTTAAGGGCTTACCAAAAACAGGGCTTGTCATGGCTGGCAGCGCAGGAAGCCTTGGGGCTTAACCCTTGTTTGGCGGACGACATGGGTCTGGGTAAAACGATTCAGGTCATCGCGTTATTGCTGCACGAACGCAACCAGCTAACCCCCGAACAGCAGGCAAGCTTGCCGCCTACCTTGCTGATTGCGCCAACCTCGGTGTTAAGCAACTGGCAAAAGGAAATGGAAAAGTTTGCCCCGTCACTGCGCAGCCTGATCCATCATGGCAGTGACCGCGCTGACAAGCCCAAACCCTTCAAGGAAGGCGCTGCCGCCCATGACGTGGTAATCACCTCCTTCACCATCGCCCGCAAGGACAGCGCCTTGCTCAAACAACAACACTGGCAGCGTATCGTGGTGGACGAAGCCCAGAACATCAAAAACCCCAAGTCCGCCCAAGCCAAGGCCATTTATGCACTGGATGCCCCGCACCGCATTGCCATGACCGGCACACCGATAGAAAACCGCCTGATGGACATGTGGTCGTTGTTCCACTTCCTCAACCCCGGCTACCTGGGCAACGCCACCCAGTTCAAACGGGCGTATGAAACCCCGATCCAGCGCGAGGGTGACGCGCAGCGTTCCAGCCAATTACAGCGCCTGATCCAGCCGTTCATTTTGCGCCGCCTGAAAACCGACAAGTCGATTATTGATGACCTGCCCGACAAGGTTGAACAAAAGGTCTACTGCAACCTGACCAAGGAACAGGCTTCCCTGTACCAAGCGGTGGTGGATGATGTGCAGCAACAGCTTGAGGATGCCGAGGGCATCCAGCGTAAAGGCTTGATCCTGTCAACGCTGATGAAACTCAAGCAGATTTGTAACCATCCCGCCCAGTTCTTGCAGGACGGCAGTGCCTTCACTGAAACCCGTTCACACAAGCTGGCCCGCCTGAGTGAAATGGTCGAGGAAGCACTGGAGGAAGCCGACAGTTTGCTGCTCTTTACCCAATTTACTGAAGTCGGCAGCCAACTGGAAAAACTGTTGCGTGAGAAACATAGCTGCCCCGTTTACTACCTGCACGGTGGCACCAGCCGCCAACGCCGTGAACAGATGATCGGGAGTTTTCAAGATCCCGACACCCCGGCGGGCATCTTCATCCTGTCCCTGAAAGCCGGGGGTGTCGGTATCACCCTGACACGGGCAAACCATGTATTCCATTTTGACCGCTGGTGGAACCCTGCGGTTGAAAACCAAGCCACTGACCGTGCTTACCGTATCGGTCAGCAAAAGACCGTGTTTGCCCATAAAATGGTGACACTGGGCACACTGGAAGAACGCATCGACAAGATGCTTGAAGACAAACAAGCGCTGGCAAACAGCATTATCGGCACGGATGAGAACTGGCTGACCGAAATGGACAATGCCGCTTTCCGGCAGCTCATCCAGCTAAACCGCAGCACCATTATGGAGGCTTAAACATGGCTAAACTCACCCGTACTTGGTGGGGGGAGAAATTCCTCAACGTGCTTGCCATCAGCATGGACAGCGGGCGGCTGGGGCGCGGCAGGGCTTATTCCGGCCCCAACCGGCTACTCACGTTCGCCATCAATGGCGCGGTTGCCAAGGCCACGGTGCGCGGCAACGTCAACCCGTATTTTGGGGTCTACAAGGAACCGCGTTATCAGGTTGAGGTAAAGCTGAAACCGTTTTCCGCCCAAGACTGGGACAAGCTGATTGACGCCATCAGCCAGAATGCGGCGTGTTTGTCACAGTTGCTGCTGAATGAAATGCCCACGGCGATTGAAAACGTGTTTGCCCAACAAAACCTGCACCTGTTACCCCAACGCAGCACTGACCTGATTAGCCAGTGTTCATGCCCCGATTACGCCTCGCCCTGCAAGCATGTGGCAGGTGTTTATTACAAGCTGGCCTCGTTGCTTGACCGTGACCCGCTGCTGCTGTTCCAGCTACGTGGGATGGATCCTGTCAGGCTACAGGAAAAGCTGGCGGCCTCCCCCTTGGGCAAAGCCTTGCTGGAACAGCGCGGCGAGGGTAAGCAAGCACTGGAATACCAGACTCACCGCTATCCTGACCCACCCCGGCAACCCTTGGCAGCCACTGGCCTGAAAGCGTTTTGGCAGGGATCAGCCCCCTTGCCGTTGGTCAATGCCAGCGGCAAAGCGGCAACCCCGGCAGTCCTGGTCAAAAAAGGTGGGGATTACCCGGCATTCTGGGAGCGGGACAGCTCGTTTATTGGGGTAATGGAGGCTCTTTACATCACTGTGACCGACAAGAACAGGGCGGTGTTGTAAGGGGAAGTTGATTAAAGCAGTGCTGCCTAATCCCCATGCGGCGATGGCGCAGCAAAAATCGTCAGTAACAGTTCCGCATCATCAATCAGCCGGTAAACCGGACGTTTGCCCGCCAACTGTTCACTTTCTGAGAGGATAATCGGCACACCTTCGCCGCGCTTATCCATGATGAAATTGCGCTGCGAGCCAATCGCGTCCACATTCATCGGACATTTCGCCAGCAAGGAACACAGCAGTTCATTCCGCGCTGATTGCCGTTCGGGCAGGCTGTCCACCGTCATGGTGTTGGGGATGGCTCCCGGTGAAAACAGTTCCAGCCGATCGGCAAACAGGTGCAAGCGGATTTTTGAGCCGTAAATGGAATAATCCCGATGGGCAACCGCGTTCACCACCGCCTCAAACACGGCATTGAGGGAGAATTGCGGCGTTTCAATGCGGTTGGGGTTTTTCACCGCAGACACCCGCGTATTGCGCTCGACGAATTTGCAGGCGTCGCGGATTTGTTCATCCAGCGGGCCGTGAATATCCTTGGCTCCAGTTGGTAGGCGGCATTGCGTTCTGTGCCACGGTACACCACGGCCTGTATGTAGGCATTGGTAATGAAATCTGCCGGGCGTTCCGTCGCCATCAGCACCCCACTGACGGTGGGAGACCAGTTGCCATCTTCGTCGCAGGTGATGAGTTTCAGTTTGGAGAGGAATTCGCGGTCATCCTTGGGTGAAAGCAGTGAACGGAAACGTCGCCATAGCGGTGCTTTCAGGTCATCCAGCGTCGCCTGCGGGACAGCCGACGCATCAAGCACGGAATTTTCGCCAAGAGCGATTTGCTTGAGCAGATTGTCGGTTGAATCCGGCATGGTTGTATCCTTCAGGGTGATCTGGGACGGGAAGTACGACGGCCTACTAGGGTAGCATAGTTGAGAATGGGGCTGTGTGTCACTGCTTAGGGGGAGTATGACCGTTCAATTTCTAATAAAGTTTAACAGCGTAACATTTCCCTGAAGCTCCTTTTCCAGCCTGATTTTTTTAGGTTCTCTTATCCGCTTTTTTAACTCTTGATTTATTACATAATTTTTATTCAAAACAATATCAGTAGCAGAATCTTTTTCATTCAAAATCAAACAACTAACAACTTTTTCCCTATATGAAACGCCTTTTGGTCTCGCCAAAGTTCTTGATGCTTGACTTTTCAAAAGGCTTTCAACTTCTTGTACATCAAGATGGTATTCACTGGCAATATCTTTATAAAAATCATCAAATCCATTAGGATACCTTAATAAATCCTCATAATCATCGCTTAATGATACGTTACGTATGACGTGCCGTAAGGATCTGTGTGCACCAAAAGGTCTCACTTCTGCCTCTCGTTCTAATTTGATCTCAAAATAAAAAACGTCATTATCATCCGATTTTTTTAGCTTTTGAGTCTCACCATTTAAAATTTTAAAACCATTAGGCTTTTCAGCTCGCACAAAACCACCGACCTCTAAATGACAGTTATCAATTAACTTGGGTTCTTGCTTGACAGATGTTGTGATTCTACACTCAATAAATGTAGCCACTATAGTAAGATTCCTTTTTTTAAAACCATCGCCGCTTCTGACATAAACTTTCACAAAAACAAAACCACTCATAACACTATCTCACTTCCACGGGGATTAAGGCTATATCCATATAAAAACCGACTGATAAAAGCATGTCGTAAGGTAAATAACCATCTTGAATAACAGTTACTCTTACCCTGTCAGTTTTTTTAAGCTTTTCAATATTGGCATAGTGAATATTAAACTCACCGTTAGCCAAAGTTGTTTCTGATTGATGAAGTTTAGGAAAAACCACACGCACACCAGACAAGGGTTTTTGCTCAAATTCAGTTTCACTGTAAACCCGACCTTCTATAGATATGTAATCAGGCTCAATAAGCTGTGCTTCTTCCTGAGCAATCGAACTGGTTTTATCCTTCTCCCTCCACGAATACGGAACATATCCAAAAGAAAGAGTAAGTATTATTATTATCAGATAAATATAAACTGACCACTGCTCATTAAAGCGTTTTTCTAGTGTTTCATTCTTTAACAAGATCGGCTTATTTATATTAGGATAAACACCAAGTTTTTCTTCTACATCTAATGATCGAGAAAAAATACCTCTTCTGCCTCCCAAGCTAATTGAAGTAACACCATAAGCAAATGATGCTTCTATGCTATTATTTTCAGCCAAGGCACTATAAAAGCCCAACGAAAAACGTATTGCTGATTCATCAGCTAATGATTCTGTCATGCCTATCACGAAAGGAACAACATCCCTCAACTTTCCAGCTTGATCAACAGAATAGCACGCATTCAATATTACACACTGTAAGTTCTTGGATTCTTTTAATAAAGCAGCTAAAATATCCCCTGATACCAACTGCATAACGCCATCTTCACTTTCTAAAAGAATACCCCCCACTTTAGCGTGGCCACTAAAATGAATGATATGCGGGTTTTCGTGAAGTATTAAACGTAAAAAATCTTTTGGCCGAACAGCCTCTCCTTGTCTCACCTCAAAGTTGTGGCGATAGTTTCCAAGTTGCAAGCTCTCTTTAATATCACGAAACTCTTCACCAAGCTTAAGCACAGTCGTATCTGCCGGATTAGCAGCCAATAGTAAAATTTTTGTTTTTGCTTTTAATAAATTCATAGGGCTTAGCGAATCCCCGCCACAAACGCATCCACAATCCTCGTATACCCCGCCGTATTCGGATGCATATCATCAAACCAGTGCCCATCTTGCGTCAAACCACGGCAATTGATAAATGTCACTTGCGGAAACTGGACAGCAGCCTCCTGAATCCGCTGGTTCAACAAATCCATCATCGGGCTAAGAATGCCCCGCATCCTCTCCTCAGGAATATGCTTGGCGGTCAAATGCTGCCCGATATACTGGCTTTCCTCGGTGGGTTTAGGGTAGTCGTAGCCATACACCAGAATTTTCACATCCGGCTTGCGTGCCAAAACCTCCCGGATCAGCGCGGCATAAGTATCCCGAATCCAGACCAGCAAGTTATGCCCCGCCGGGCTCAGGTAATCATTGACCGCCCGACTGGGGTGGTAAGGGTGGACAATATTGCGCAAATTGACCTGCAAATCATTCCCCCCCGCACTCAGCAAAAAATACTGCGGCTGAAAGCTGTCAATAACCGTCAGGTATTCCTTGCGCTGGTAAATCTGCCCCAAGGTGTCCCCCCAATGCGCAATATTCTTCACCTCCAGACCGGGGCGGTGCTGGAGCTGTGTGCCAATCGCCTTAGGAAACAGTCGCGGCAGCAGAAAAATGCCCGGAATTTCCGGTAAGCGACACCACGAATCCCCCTCCACCAACACCCGAATGGCATCCAGTGATTTGGGCGTATCCAGCGCATCGCCCGGCAGCAACACCAGATTGGTAGGATCGTCCCCGTCCTCTGGAATCTGTGCAGTATCACCCTGCGGATTGACCAGCAGCAAATCCTGCAAGGCTTCATTCAAGCGTTGGTCAACGTCATAACCGGGTGGCAAACCCTCCACCGCCACTTCCGGCTTGATGCGCAACTTGATGACGGGCGAAGTTGGGTCAAGCTCCACATAATCCCGCAGCGCCGCACCGTTCGTACCCGCAAGGTTGTTGATCAGGTGTTCCAGTTCAGTAAACGTAACCGTCGTGTTCATGCCGCATTCTCCTGAAAACATTACGCACGCAATTGCTGGGCAATCTTCTGCACCGCCGCCGGGTCAGCAAAATAGGACAGGTGGTCACACTGCACCGGCTCAACCGTGACTGCCGCCTGCCATACCGGGTTGAACTGCACCATGCTGCCATGCCCCACCGCCATGTCATTGGCTTCCTTAAACAGCTTTTCTGTCAGCAAGTCGTAAGCAGCGAGTTTGGTACGCTGCCCCAAGTAAGCCAGCAATGTGCTAAGCCGTGCCATATGCCTGCCGGGGGCAATCATTTGCCCACTGGTATCCCCTGCCACCACCCGGTAACGCACATTGGCGGGTTCCGCAGCATTTGCCAGTTCATGGATGAAATCACTATCCGGCGCGAGTTGATCAAGGGTGTTATCGACGGCATCCAGTAATTTCATCAGTGCCGCTACCACCACACCACCCACCGCTACTGTGGTCAGACCATTTAAAATAGCGACCAGATTGCTGTACGCCCAGGTTTTAAGGACGGCATAACCGTGCTCTTTGAAAGACGCCAGCGGCGAACCCCCATTGGGCGTGCCGACCATCACCAGCGTATTGACGAGCTGATCACCACCCTCGCGTTCGATAAACCAACGTGCCACCAGCCCCCCCATCGAATGGGCGAGGATGTCGATGCGTTTGCCTCCCTCTGGCGTAATCCCGGCCTGTTCCAACTGGGCTTTCAAAGCTTTGGCAACGTCTTGAATACGGGTATTGAGGTTTTCGTAATCAAAGGTCAGGATCAGGTCATACGCTGCGCCCAACGGCGCTTGCCCCGCACTGTGGACAAGATTGACGCAACCCACCATAGCGCTGCTGTGACCGATAATGCCGTGAATCAGCAATAGGATGCGTTGGGCATCCTTGGCTTTGGCGACCACCGTGGGTTTATCGTGGGTATAGCCCTCTAGTCTGGCGGGGTCATTGGGGGCAAAACGCGGTGTCCCCAGCACGTGAATTTCCTCATCAATCCGTAACAAGTCACGGTAAACCAGTTTGCGGAACAAGACTTTCAGAGCGCTGCCAAGGCTTTTGGTGCCATCATCCGGGGTGGTTGCTGCTGCTTCTGGCAGGCTTTCGATACGGATAAAAGTACGCCCATCCTCCCCTGTTGTGGCATAACCCAGTGGCAAAAAGAACTGGCTTGCACTGTCATAAACATAGGGGATGATCTGCTCACCCGCAGCCAGAGGCTGGTTAATAGAAAGTGTGAGTGGATTCGCTGGGGAAACAGCCGCCGCATCACGGGTGAGATAAATATCCAGCGCATCCAGCCCCAAATCCGCGCCGCGCCCATCGCTAAACGTAAACACACTGGCATCAGCGCTGAGTACGCTTGGTTCGTAGACGGTTTGTGCCATGCCCCGGCTATTTTCCTGATGTGCCGCTGTCAGGCGCACCATCCCCCGGAAGGCAGGATGTGGCTCAATGTATACCGCGTGATTGCCAACTTGCAGCAACAGTTCGGCATCCTGTTCCGGGACAGCCTTGCTTTCCTGTGGGCGGATCACCGTCAGATTGATGACTTTGCTCGTCCAATCCGTGGGTGCTGCGGAAACCTCGTCACCTAATGAACGAAAGTGGGAGTCAAACGCCAGTTGTTCCAAACTGTTCATCAAGGAGCGTGTACCCGCCGCTTTGCCGTCATACAATTGCAAACCCGGCTGGTTTAACAGACTGGAATCAAAAATGCTTTCACAAACAATCAGTTTAAGGGAATCCTGAATACGGGTAATGCCTTGTGTCAGCAATTCATCCTTGATTTTGAGGGGGATGACTTTACCTTCGCGGGCTTTGACTTTGGGCTGAGCTTTGAGCTGGTTTTCCTGATCGGAACCTTCATGGCTAAGCCAACCACCACTCGCCAACACATTGGAAACCTCCCCGGTGCTGCCATCGAAATACAGCAAGGCATAATACAACGGGGGCTGGTTAGGCTTAAGGCGCAGTTCCAGATGAAAACGGGGTTGCTCCCATTGTGAACCGTTAAACGTGTACTTTAAAGTGACATCCTCATTAATGTATTCCTGAGCGTCGTAAGTCACCACCATCTCAACCGGATCACCCAACCGGGTTTGCGGATTGTGTAAATCCCGTTTTTGCTGCCAACGCGCCAGCGACGCTGCCTGTTCCAACACCTTCAAGGCATCATCCGCCTTTTTAAACAGCGGGCGGGTATCGCTGGTTTGGGTCAGGTAATACGCGCCCGCCTGCGCATGGACAATATAATGCGCTTCACCTAGTTGCTCCTCCTCCTTGAGAAAACAACCGGGATCAGCCGGGGATTCCCCTGCTTGCAGAATGGCACGTGCCTCCTGAAGACTGCTGGCATCACCCTGCAAACGTATGGCTGTTTTGGCAAAATGCTGGCGGGTAATAATAGCGGTATAGGGCTGATCAGCCACCTTCAACACAGCAGCATCGTTAACCAGCAAGGTGCTGTTGAAACTGCCAACCTGCTGGATGCGTGCCGTCGTCAGGCAAGTATCCGGTTTGCCAATAGCAGCGTCTTTGCCAAACAACGCCAACTCATCCCCTGAATGCAAACCGTGCATCATGCCCGCATCCAGTTTCCATTCCCCCGCTTCCTGTGAAACCAGAATCCTTAACGACAGACGTTCCACCCCCAACACCACTTGGGTGACATCCGCCCCGGCCACCGCCTCAATTTGCGGAACCTGACTGAAGTTTTTGCTTTGCAGGCGCAAATGGATGTGGTTGCGCAATTCCTGATAACTGATCGGGTATTGCAAAGCAGACAGGGTTTCGCACAAGGCAAACGTAAACAGACCGTGTTTCTGGAATCCAGAGGACACCGAACCTTGTGCTTTCTCAATCGACACCTGAAAGTCCTGACAGCCCGACAGCAAAATGTGTTTGCCCGATGCCGGGATCAGGCTTTTGAGTTGCGCCTGATCCAGTGTTTTGCCTGCCTGCTGCCAGAAAATGAAACTATCGAGTGGGTATTCAGCCGTATCAACCGGGGCAAGCCGCCATTCCTCTTCCTTGTCACCCAATACCCGCGTGCCATGCCCGCCATGACAACAATCCAGCAAGACAACGATGTGTTGGCAGTGGTTTGCTGCCAGTTGCGCAATCAGGTAACGCAATTCCTTGTCGCGCAAATCGGGAATACCGGCGGTACGGCTATCATGGCAAACCAGTGACTCATTCAAATGGTCAGGTTCCATATCCCAGAAAATCTCCGGTGCAAGCGTCTGCGCCCCATGACCGGAAAAGTAGAAAACGGCACTATCCTCTGCCTGCCAGTCACGCCCCAGCAAATGCTGCTGGAAATGCCCGATAATGTTTTGCCGGGTTGCCTGCGCACTCAACAGCACGTCAATATTTTCCGGGGGGATACCAAACTTCTTCTGCAAGGTATTGGAAAACAAGTAGACATCATTTTCACAGCCATACAGCGTTCTAGCCTGTGAACTCTGATAATGGTTAATGCCAACCAGCAAGCCATAAACAGCCATTTATTACCCCCTTCTTTGTTGCCTACTGTTTACCTCTTACATAAACAAGGAACCATACCCAAATTCGCGGTATATTTCCCTGATTTCACCTTCCACAGGTTCTTTTATCAGATCGCTGAGCTGATCTTGCATGGATTTGCCGGTCTGCTCACCTTTGAGCGCAATATCCACCGCAAAAAAGAAAGCACGCCCGTAGCGGGCAATCAGTTCCGCCCGATCCAGCCCGTTAACGATCTTGCGGGCGTTGTACCAGTCACTGTCTTCATGGAAATATTTGCCCAAGCCCACGCCGGTAAACATGCCGTGGATCATGCCTTCAAACAGGATTTGGGTAGCAATATCCATATCCAGCGCTTTGTCAGGATACTTCAGTAAATCCACCCTCAGCCGATCGCCCATCTTCCGGTAATTGTAATCCCAAGTGAGCTGCACGAAGCCACGCCCATAATAAGGGGTATTGCCGTATACCTTCCCAGCCCCTTTGCCATACTCTTCAATCGGCTGCATGGTACGGGCGGTTTCATGGTAGGTGGTCGCTAAGATGTAAGCCAACCAACGGACATCGGTTAAATTGCGCTTATCCCATTCATCAAGAATCGCCTCCATCCCTTCCACTTGGCTTTTAGCCAGCACCCCATCAAACGGTGCATTACGCACTGCGTTGTAAAAAATTGCCTTATCCATGGTTCACCCCGCTTATTTGGAAGATTTCAAGTCCGCATAAGCTTCATAACGCAAGTCTTTATAGTTGGCTTCGCTCAGAAACTTATCAATATCTTTAGGTGCGTTGGGTTTCTTGTTTAACCAAGCTTGCAAAACAGCCTTATTGCCATCCTGTTTAATCCATTCGCGGAAATATTCATCCGGGGTTCCGGGTGCGGGTACTGCGGGCGAAGGCTTGGGTTTAGGATCCGGTTTGATTGCCGGAGGTACAGGTTTAGAAGATCCAGCTCCCGTGTTTGCCACAGGAGGCGTTTTATCCTTATCAGGTGGCTCAGCAGATTGTTCAAACACAGAACAACCGGCAAGGAATACAGCAGCACAGGCACAGGCCAAGATTGCACTCTTTTTCATCACTTTCACCCCGCTATCGTGATTGGCTAGTCATCTTAAGTGTATAGCCTAAAGATCACTCAAATACTGATTTTTCTGAGTATTTTATTGACTTATATCATGAGATTTTTTTATGAAAAACAATGAAAAATAGTAATTAATTTTGGTTTACAGGCTAATTAATCATACCCCGACATCTCCAAATACCCCCGCCCCAGCACCTCGCCACTCGCCACATCCACCACGCGCACCGCGCCTTCCCAGTACGTAATCCCCGTCTGCATCAACTGATCATCCACCAGCGCCTCAATCCGCCAATGCCGCTGCTGCTTCGGCAAAGACATCTCCCACGCCACCGGATAACGCGCTCCGCTTGCTGATTGCCAGTAACGCAACGGCTTCAACTCCACATCATCCCGACGCAAGGTTTGCGCCGTACCCTCCGGCAACACCCACTTACCCGCACTGTGCGTATCCGTTTCCCCCGACTTTTTGCGCAAACGGTAAAACATCAGCTCATGCCCATCGCGCAATTGCAGCGAAAACCAATCCCACCCCGCCTGATCCGCCCCCAGCGCACTGGTACTCCATTCCCGATCCAGCCAGGATTCACCCGTCACGGTGAAACGCTGCCCATCACGGTAAATTTCCCCCAGCGTCTGCAAGCGCGTCAGCGAGTAATAATACGAGGCATTGCCCGCCTCACTGCTTTTCTGGCTCAACCCCTGATCACCCTGCAACACCGGCGGCTTTTGCGGGCGCAATTGCAAATTCAGGGTAAAATCCTTGGCTTTTACCGCAATCGCCCACGGAAATTCCCCCGCCCCATCGCCGACCATCTGCCAATCTTCCAACCACACACGGAAAGGTTGCACGGATTGCCCCGCCAATCCCGCAGCCCCGCGTGCCAAGCGCTGATCATGTAAATGTTCGCCGGACTGCACATCGGTCAACGCCACATGCGCCATCCACACCTGATTCGTTGCCCAGAGTGAAGCACTCACCGGCTTATCCGGTGTTAATGCAATCCGAAACCACGTCACCTGATAGCCAAACTGCCGCCCGTCATCGGTTTGCACATTGCCCGTCACATACCACCATTCGTTACGGAAATCGGGATGCGCCGCGTGATCTTGCGGAAACTGAAAAGCGCGAGGCGCAAGCGCACGGCTAAACCGCGCATCCGCCACCCCGCCCAATGCCGTATTCAAATCAAACGCATCCGGCTCTGGCGCTTTGCTACACCCCACCAATACCAGCAACAATACAATCAGCCACCCATTACCGCGCATTCAATCCCTCCCGCACCGAGGCTCGCCCCATGCGCCGCACCGGATAAAGACTTGCCAGCAACGCCGCCACCAACGCCAGCGCAACCGCCTGCAACGGCACCAACGCGAACACATGCGTTTGCATCGTCCACCCAAACGAACGCTGGTTAATGATCTCGATCAACACCACCGACAGCAACCACCCCAAGGGCAGCGACAACAACCCCGCCAGCAATCCAATCAACGCCGCCTGCCCCAACACCAGCCGCTGTAATTGCTGCGGCGTAAACCCCGTCGCCCGCAAAATCGCAAACTCACGCCCTTTTTCCAAAAACAACGCCATCAACGCACTGAACACGCCCACGAATGCCACAATAATCACCAGCAAGCGCAACACATTGGTAATCGCAAACGTCCGGTCAAACACCTGCAACGAAAATTCCCGAATATCCTGATTGGAACGCACCACCAACGGCTGCCCTGCCTGCTGCAATTCCCCCGCCCAGGTTTGCAACTGCCGCTTCAGCGCCGCCACATCCGCCCCCGCTGCCGCTTGTATCCCAAGCGACGAAATTCCCCGATCCGCCCAATAACGCTCGTACAACCCACGCGGCAACACCACCATGCCCTGCGTTGCACTGTAATCGCGAAACACCCCCAACACCGGCAAGCCAACCTTACCCGCCAATTCCGTCGTCACTAGCACCGTATCACCGCGCCGCTTGCCCCGATGATACGCAAACGGCTCAGACACCAGCAGCCCTTCGCCTGCCAGAAACCGCTGCCAAATCGCCGCCGCATCCCCTTCCAAAAATGCAAACCCGCGCCCGCTATGACCACTCGGCTGCAACACCAACGCAGGCAGCGGAAAATCCTCCACCGTCAACCGCGCCGTGCGCCCCGTACTTACCGCCTCAACACCAGCCAACCCTTGCACCCGCCGCATCCAATCGGGATGCAATGAACCATCCACCCGCGACGCTTCCTGCGACGTTGCCGACACATACACATCACTGGCAAGCGTCATTTCCAGCCATTCCGCCACACTCGCCCGAAACGAGCCGATCATAATGCTTACGCCCACCGTTGCCGACACCGCCACGGTCAGCGCAATAATCGCCAAACTGGTACGGCTCAAACTCGCCTGCACCCCGCGTATCGCCATGCGCGGCAACAAACTCAACCGCAACCGTTGCAAACCGTGCAACGCCACGCGCAATACCAGCGGCACGCACAAGCTATACCCCACAATCAGCAAAAACAGCCCGATAAATCCCGTTACCAACTGCTTACCGGAATAGCCAATCAACCCCGCACTCGCCAACATCAGCACCACACCAGCCACCGCCAAGCCCGCACCTCTGCGCTGATTGCCCTGCTCCAACGTCGATTGCCGTTGCACTTGCACCGGCGACACCTGCGCTGCCTCCCACGCAGGCGCTAACGTTGCCACCAATACCGCCAGCAAGGTAACGCCCACGCCTTTCAGCAATACCACCGGAGTCAGCAGCAAATCCGTCGCCCGCACACTCACGTACAAATCGCTGATCGTTTGCGTTACCAACACCAGCAAACCCTGCCCCAACAACACACCGAGCAAGACTCCCAACACGCTACCGACCACGCCCAATACCAAGGCTTCCAGCAACAAATGGCGGAACAACTGCCCACCCGTTACCCCCACCATGCGCCCAATCGCAAACGCCTGCCGCCGCTGCAACACCGAAAACGTCATGGTGTTATAAACCAGAAACGCCCCCACCAGCATCGCCAGCAAACTCATTGCCAGCAAGTTGGTGCTAAACGCTTGTGTCATCTGGGTGAACACTTGTTGGCGGGATGCGAACGATTCGAGCTTGAGAGAAGGCGGCAGGCGGGCTTGAAGTTCAGCGGCTTGCGCCTCCGTTAACTTGAGTTGGATTTTGGTAAGGCCAGGAAGAAAATCCCCCTCAGTCCCCCTTTTGCAAAGGGGGAGGCAAGAAACAGCGCCACCATCTGATTCCCCCCTTTGCAAAAGGGGGGTTAGGGGGGATTTTCTCCCTTGCACCGTCGCAATATCCGCCACCCACAATTCATCACTGACTCGCACCCGCGCCCCCGGCTCAGTCAGCAAACGCCGCACTTCATCAGCATCAATATTCACTCCCGCTGCCTGCTGCAACGGCGCTGCAAACGGATCAATCCCCAGCAAAGTAGCCTGCAAACCCTCCTGCTCAATCGCCACCTCCACCACTGGCGCGGATTCCCGATACCCCCATTCCACCCGCAACTGCCGGTAAAATTCATCAGGAACGTTGCCTCGCACAGCAGTGATTTCATGTGTCATCGTCCCCGACAGCGCATTTACCGACGCCCGAAACGATTGCCCCGCGCTCTGATTCGCCAAATCCACCGCAATAATCACCGCCGTACCCAGCGCAATGCTCAACAGCGTCAGCCACAACTGCCAAGGATGCCGCGTGAAAAAGCGCCAACTGGAACGTACCAGCAAGGTATTGCTCACCTTACAACCCGCATATACCGCCCTCGTACACATCCATCACCGCCTTCAATTCGCGGTAAAGGTAATCGCGCTCATCAGCATTGAAAGCGGCGACCCGCTCTGGCACATCGCCTTTTTCTAGGGCATACAACAACTTATTGACTTGAATACAGCCCATGCTTGCCAACGCATCCACCTCTGCATCCAACCGTTGCGTATCGAGTGCTTGCACCGCACACGCCACTTCCGAGGCAATGCTGCTGTCATCCCCGAGCCAAAAATCCAAACCCTTAGAAAGAAATTCGTCATAACTCAAATAATGCGACCCGTCACACGAGAAATTCAGCCCCACCGTGCCATTCACAATATTCAGCGACGCCGAACGCAAATAAATGGTTTCATCCGCAAACCGCAAGGCTTTTAACTGCTTCAATACCCTGCCCACATCCGCAGGTGGCACAATCGCCCGCTCAAAATACGGGCGACGCGGGTAAGCCAAGCAAATATTCGGGTCAATCAGCTCTTCATTGGTGAGAATGCGGTACACATACGGGTCATCCCGATGCCAAATTGTGGTACGACTGCTGGAAAAGTGAATTTGAAAATGGTGCACCCCCTGATCAAGAATCAGCGCCTCATGCACCGACAGCACCACATCAATGTGCCGATCCATCACACTCTCCACCCGCTGTTGCGCAAACAAACCGCTGCGGATTGCCGGGTCGCCCTTGATTTGCCGCCACTGACTCGGCTCTTCGTAAATCACGTCCGAATGTGGCAATTCGCGCAAGTCGTAATCCACCCCCAAAAAGCCGACACGCTGCCCGTTGGCATCCCGAATGCTTTGAATCGCCGTAATCGACGGGCGCTTTTTATTGCGGCTGATGTAAGCTTCCGACAGGTTAAAGTCGATGCTGGCATCCTGCATGTGCTTCATGTACGGGCGCTCGGAACGGTCACGCCCGCGCCCTTCCGGGTCAGCGCCGTAACGGTTCACCGTGGAGCTGATTTGCACCCCGTTCGCATCCAGCACGTACACGTATTTGCAATAATCCAGTGCGCTGAATACCCGCCGCATACATTCATCCAGCCGCTCGACCTCATCCATTTGCGGCAAGATTCTGCCTGCGTATTCATTGAGCGCATTGCCTAACAAATCCGTGAGCAAGGCACGGTGTGAATTAATCGAATGTTGTAGTGATTTCGCCATAAATACCCTCGTTAATGCCACCATCCACCATGACCAAAATACGCCCCGCCCTTTCTGCCACTGCGCGGCTGTGCGTCACCACCAGCAAGGTTTGTTGCGCCGCATCTGCCAGTGAAAACAGCAAATCCAGCACCAACGCGCCGGTTTTCGCATCCAGATTGCCCGTGGGTTCATCCGCCAGCACCAACGCCGGTTGATGAATCAAGGCACGCGCAATCGCCACGCGCTGCTGTTCCCCGCCGGATAATTGATCGGGAAACGCCGCGCCGCGTGTCGGCAATTGCACCGCCTCCAACCACTGTTGCAAACGGCGTTGCTGATCCGCCGCTTCAACCCCCAGCAACATCAACGGCAACAAGATATTTTCCGCCACCGTCAACGTGGGAATCAGGTTAAATTGCTGGTAAATGAACCCAATGTGTTGACGGCGAAACAGCGTCAGTTCCGGCTCACGTAAGCGTGATAAGACTTTGCCCGCCAGTTGAATTTCCCCGCTGGCGGGAACATCAATTCCCCCCAACAGGTTCAACAGCGTAGACTTACCCGAACCGCTGCTGCCCACCAGCGCAACGTGTTCGCCCGCTTGCAAGCTCAGGCTGACATCGCGCAACACGGTGTGTTCACAACCTGCTTCGGGGTAAGCGTAATGAAGGTGGCTGGCTTGTAACAAAATACCGATCCGTCATTTAAAAAAGCAGGTGTAACACGGAAACCCAGCGGTGGTAAAATACCTTTCGCCCGATCAATGGAATGGGCAAACCGCAACTTTCTGCTATTCTCCACACATCACACGACTTAACGAGACTTCGACATGAGCGGAATCACCAAATGGATCATCGGCGCAGTGCTGGTCATCTTCGCCCTGATTGGCATCAAAAGCCTGTTTACCCCCAATCCGGCAGAAGCCCCGCCCAGTGCCTCCGGCTGGGAACAGCCGCTGGTCATGCCCAATGCCAACCTGCCCTCCCCTGATGCGATTGGCGACAAATCCATTTTCACCAAGCCCCTGAATGACAAACCTCTGGAAACGGAAGACAACACCATCGAGCTGGTAGGCGAACCAGAAGACAAAGAAGACACCACAGAAACGGTTCCCACCGCACCACCCAAACCCATCACCCCCGCTCCGGTTGCCACAACGCCGGATGACGACTTACCCGCTGATGAAGTCACCACCAGCTTGCCCACGCCCCCGACACCAACGCCTGCGCCCCCTGTCATCGGCAAAACCGGTACGCTGGAAATTGTGGCGCAAACCGAAACCGGCAACCCCATCAAAGCCAATGTCTACGTGCAGCAAGCCAACGGCGTGAATCTGGACAAAGCCATGTACACCAATAAAGCCGCTTTCACGCTCAAACCCGGTAAATACAAAATTACGGTACGCGCCGAAGGTTACGCCAGCCTGTCACGCACAATCAGCGTGCCTGATGGTGCTGTGGTCAATGAAATTTTTCCATTGCCTGCCCTTGCTGCTGCACCCGCACCAGTGGCACAGCCGCCACGCCAACCTGTACCCGCACCTGTTACCCAAGCCCCACCTGCAACACCTAGCGGTAAACTCAGGGTCGTGGCACTCGCGGCGGATGATGGCAGCCCGTTACCGGTCAATTTCACCATCGCCCGCTTAGATGGCACAGTGGTAGAACGTGCGAATAACGTTTCCCTCACCGAACTCACCTTGCCTGCACAAGAATTTGTCGTAAGCTTTGAATACCAAGGGTTTCAAGGCTACAAATCCCTGACCGTGCAAGCGGGGCAAACGCTGACGCACACCTTCAACATTCGTGGCGTGAACGGGCAAGCCGCCACACCACCTGCGGATACCCCGCCGTTACAACCACCACAACCCAGCGTTGAAGAAATGATCATGCAAAAATTGCAGGAAGAATTGCAGAAACGTTTAACGAACTAGGATTTGCACTTATTGGTAGTGATACCGACACATCGCTATCAGGAAGTCCTCGCCTTCTACTTTGTAGATCAGCCGATGTTCATCATTGATTCGGCGTGACCAATAGCCAGAAAGCCCGTGCCGCAACGGTTCGGGCTTGCCGATACCGTCAAACGGATCACGCGAAATCGCTTTGATCAAATCGTTGATACGTTTGAGGATTTTCTTGTCGGCTTGTTGCCAATGCACGTAATCCTCCCACGCTTTGGATGAAAAGATTATACGCATTCGATCAACTCACGCACTTGCCCCTGACCACGTTCCAATTCTGCAATGGATTCCAGCAAGCGGCTGGCATTGGCAGGGCTACGCAATAAATAGGCAGTTTCTTCCATCGCCTTGTAATCTTCCAGCGAAATCATCACCACGGCTTGCTCGCGGTTACGGGTAATGATGATGGGTTCATGATCTTCGCAGACCCGATCCATCGTTTTGGCGAGATCCGCTCGCACAGCGGTGTAGGAAATGGCATTCATGGCTGGAACCTGTACGTGATTGTGTACATAAAATATAAATGATAGACCCAAGCAACACAAGTTGAAATACACATCAGCAAGCAATGTGGCAAACTATGCCCATTGAAGAACATAACAAGGAACTCCCATGTGCGGCATTTGCGGTGAACTACGCCTCGACGGGCAACTCCCCGAACTGAAATACCTCAACAGCATGATGGCGAAGCTGGAAAAGCGCGGCCCCGACCACGCGGGCAGCTTTTCCGACGGTGGCTTGATGTTTGGGCATCGCCGCCTTGCCATCATCGACCTGTCGTACAAATCCAGCCAGCCGATGGTCGACATCGAATCCGGCTTAGCACTGGTGTTCAACGGCACGATCTACAACCACCCCGAATTGCGGGCGGAATTGAAGGCTCGCGGGCATCATTTCTTCTCCGAAGGCGATACCGAAGTCATCCTCAAAGCCTACGCCGAATGGGGCGAAGACGCGCCCAAGCATTTGCTCGGCATGTTCGCCTTCGCCATCTGGGACATGCGCCGAAAAGTGCTGTTCGTGGCGCGTGACCGCATGGGCATCAAGCCGCTGTACTACGCCGCTGACGGTAAAAGTTTCCGCTTTGCCTCCAATACCCAAGCCTTGCTGACCACACCGGGGATTGATACCAGCCTCGACCCGCTCGCAATCCACAACCTGTTTTCGCTGCACGCCGTTGTGCCTGCGCCACGCACCGTATTGAACGGCATCCGCAAACTACAACCCGCACACAGCCTCACCATCCACGCTGACGGACGGCAAGAGCTGAAACGTTACTGGAATCTGGTGGCACGTCGCCCACGCGAGCCACGTTCCGAACAGGAGTGGATCGACGCGGTGCATGAGTCGCTGAAAACCGCCGTGCGTCGCCGTAACAATATCGCCGACGTACCCGTGGGCGTGCTGCTTTCCGGCGGGCTAGATTCGAGCCTGCTGGTCGGTTTGCTGTCTGAAATTGGCATACAAGACATCCGCACCTTCACCATCGGTTTCGACGACCAGCCGGAGGAAAAAGGCAGCGAATACGAATACTCCGACGCAGTGGTGGAACGCTTCCGCCCCACGCACCACAAGTTCCACATCCCCAACGAACACACCCTGTCACGCCTGCCAGAAGCGGTGGCAAACATGGCAGAACCGATGTTTGGGCAAGATGCGATTGGCTTTTACCTGCTCTCCGAACAGGTCTCCAAGCATGTGAAAGTGGTGCAATCCGGGCAAGGCGCGGATGAAGTGTTCGGCGGCTATTTCTGGTATCCGCAAGCGCACGCCGACAAAAACCCCGACATGCTGCAACGCCTCGCGCCGTATTATTTCGACCGCGACCACAGCGAAATGGCGGAGATGTTGCAAACCCCGTTCCAAACCCGCGATTACACGGGCGAATTGGTGCGCGAATTGCTGGAATCAACCGATGCGGAAGAAACGCTGGATGCGGTATTGCGGGCTGATACCACCACTTTCATCGTCGACGATCCAGTCAAGCGCGTGGATAATATGACGATGGCGTGGGGGCTGGAAGCGCGTGTGCCGTTCCTCGATCACGAATTGGTGGAACTGGCAGCGCAAATGCCGACCGAATTGAAATTGCGTGACGGCGGTAAATACGTGCTGAAACAAATTGCGCGGGGGCTAGTGCCGGATAGCGTGATCGACCGCCCCAAGGGGTATTTCCCTGTGCCTGCGCTTAAATTTGTGCGCGGTGAGTTTCTGGACATGATGCGCGATTTGCTGGATTCGCAAGCGTGTCGGGAACGGGGCTTGTATCGGCGTAGCTATATCGACAAAGTGCTGGTTTCCCCCGAAACGCATTTGACGCGGATTCAAGGGAGTAAGCTGTGGCACATGGCAGCGTTGGAGATGTGGTTGCAGAGCGTTAAAGTTTAACCCAACAACGCAAATTGCTGGAATGCCTCTACCTTTTTATCATCGGTTGGCAGATTGTAGTTTGTCACTAATGCCTCAACCATCGGATTGCGGTTATCTTCACTCGCGCCGACATGGTAGAAATGCTCCCGTGTCAGCACGTTAAACCTGTCCCACAATGACTTGATGTAGGTGTTCTCCCGAAAATCATTGTGATGCCAAGTGGAAAGAATGAATTTACCCTCCAGCTTTTCCAGCGCAGCATGGAGGCGATGCTCCTGAAGCTCATCCCAACCGTTGTAATAATCTACATGGCGGTCAATATACGGCGGATCACAATACACAATGTCATCCGCCGAAATTTCTTGGAGTGTTTTGGTGAAATCCTGACATTTAAACTCAAACTGTTTGGTGTGCAGGATTTTAGCGACGGCATCGACCTGATTCACGATTTTGGTCACATAAGCCTGAGCAAACCGCTGCGGTTTACGACAAAACGGAATATTGAACCCACCCTTCCGATTGAAACGAATCATGCCGTTAAATCCGGCTCGATTTAGAAACAAAAAATCCAAGGGTGCATGGTATTTATTAAATCGCTCACGGATTTCGTAGTAATGTACTTCGCCCTTTTCCAGTAGCAAAGCCCCTTCCCTATTCAAATAAGCGCGAACACTTTCAGGCGTAATCACACCTTTAGCAAGGCAAGAATAAAAGTGAACCAAATGCGGATTGGTATCGCATAGCAAAGCCTGTTGCGGGGCAAGGTTAAAAGCCACAACGCCAGTCCCCATGAATGGCTCAACCCACCGCCCATCAAAATTAGCGGGAATAATGTTTTTGATCCACGGCACAAGTTTGGTTTTGATGCCTTGAGATTTAATCGGGGGAACGCTGACTTTCATTGGTATCATTCCCCACTATTCTGTTTATCGACCACTAATGAAACATCACCACCGCGATAGGCAACAAAGGCTTTCAGCGTCGAAATTTTGTTGGTAACACCTTGCTCGTCTTGCACAATGATTTTGCAATAGTTCATCCAATAATCGTCGAACCAACTTTCTCCCAAGCGGGAAAACATGCCGCGTCCGTTAATAATGTCGTCGATATTGTTGATGCTACCGATGTTGGCGGTATTGCCGCTGCCGCCCTTGTCACTGGCGATTTGCCATTTTTCCACCACGAAAAACTGGAAATTTTTGATCACTGAAGCGATGGACTGCAATTCATCCAGCCGATGGGAACGGGTTTCGTCTATCGTTGCCCCCTCTGCACGGTCATAAATGATGCCAAGGCAAAAATGCCCCGCATACGTGGCATAGGGAAACTGGATGTTTTTGGTGCTTTGGCGATTCTCGAAGTAAGTCCCGTGCGAACCCAAAGTGAAACCGTTGCACAAGTGCGGCTTTCTGGGATTACGGTAGGTTGTCTTGAAATCAACGGCAAATTTTACGCTTTCATCATCTTCTTTGACAAAAGATATATCTGGGTAGTAGTTCTGATGGTCAGCCAACACCACACGATAGCCGTTGTCTTGCGCAAACTGGAGGATTTTCGGAAACAAGTGAATTTCCAATATCTTAGAAACGATCTTGGTATCGGATGAAATTGTGTAAACGCTCTGAAACACGTCGATGAAACCCTTGACTGTCCACTGCCCATCATCGGTACTGACATATTGCTGGATACTGCCAACGAACGTGGCTAACTTTGTACGGAACTCTTGCTTGTGATCCATTTGGCTACTGCTTTGGGTTAGGTGCTTTTATCCAGCTTAACAATACGGGCGCGGAAACCCAAGATAGCGATACGTTTAAAGCGCTAACTGCTTCAAATAATCCAACGCCCGCCGCACTTCAATGCCTTTATCCATGCGTTCTTGGCGCAGGTTTTTCACAAGCTGCACCGCCGGAACGCCGTATTTTTCGTAGAAATAGCGCAAGTTCGGACTAACCGCAGGGTCGGATAATTTCACCTCCACCATTTGCACCGGTTCATCATCGACCAGCAGCACAAAATCGACTTCCTTTTGTTCTTTGGTGCGAAACATGCTGAGGCTAGTCGGTTTGCCCTGGTAATCTTCAATCGCATTCAGGTGCTTCAATAAGCTGACCGCCACCAGATTTTCAAAGCGGATACCGTTGTCACCTTTAACCAGACCCGTGTCATAAAAATAGATTTTCGCGTCTTTCTGCAAGGAACGGGCAATATTGCGGTGGCAAGGCGTGACCCTGAAAATGATGTACAGGGCTTCAAAAATTTCGATGTAACGCTTGATCGTGTTAGGCGATACACCAACATCCTGCGCCAGCGACGTGTAGGAAAGTGGCGACCCAACACGCTGTTGCAATAAGGTCAGAGTAAGCTGAATCGCTTTGAAATCATGTACTTTTTCAAAATCGAGAATATCGGTGCGGATCAGCCCGTCAATGTATTGCAAACGCCAACGGTTGGCATCTGCCAGCGCTTCAGCCAGATAAGGCTCAGGAAAACCACCCCGCTCCATGAGTCTTTCAAGAGCTGCCTCATCCGCATCAGGAATTTCCACCAAGGACAAAGGATTGAGGCGATGCCGGAAAAAACGCCCTGCCAGTGAATCTCCACTTTGACGAAATGTTTCCAGCCGCGCACTGCCCGTCACCAGAATTTGCAAGTGTTCCGGCTTGGTGTCATACAAACCCTTAAGGTAGTTTTTCCACTCCGCCATTTTGTGCAACTCATCCAGAATCAACAGATGCGTGGACGGCAGCCACGCTTGAGCATGGATAATAGCGCGGTCGGCAAAACTGTCGTAGTTGAGGTACACTGCCGATGACGTTTCTGCCGCAATAGCCTTCGCGATACTGGTCTTCCCCACTTGACGCGGGCCAGTCAGGAATACCATTTTACGGCGTAAATCGTTGCTGATAAGGGCTTGTTGCAATCGTTTCATACCGGCAATTTCGCAGTAATTTGCGGAATCGTCAAGACTATTTCGCAAATTACTGCGGAATCGTCGCATTTAGCGCGTATTCATCCGCATCAATCGCGAAACTGCTCCCTGTCCAAACCGTACTTTTTCATTTTGTCCGTCAAGGTTTTACGGGGCAAATCCAATGCCTCCATCACCGCTCGTGTATTGCCTTGGTGGTGATTTAACGCCTGCACAATCAAAGTTTTCTCAAAACATGCCACTTGTTCAGTCAATGACAACCGTTATTTCAAACCTACCCAAATCTACCTATAGCTAACTAAAAGTAGTCATGGTGTTGAATTCCTGCTTCACGGGGGCTGGTTTCGTCTTCGGCTTGCGCCCAAGACCAGAGCCTTCCCCTCCACAGGCAGACACCGTGTAACTCACGGCGTATTCTTCTAAATTCTTGGCGGCATTTATGTCACGGTCATGGACTGCACCGCAAACGGGGCAAGTCCATTCACGTACCGACAGTGGCAGCTTCTCCACTTTATGCCCACAGCCAGCAGCAGAACAGGTTTTGCTGGAGGCAAAAAACCGATCAGCCACCACGACCACCGCACCCCGCATTTCCGCCTTGTATTCCAGTTGCCGCCGGAACTCGAAGAATCCCATGTCACTGATGGCACGGGATAAATGACGGTTTTTCACCATACCCGACACGTTCAAATCTTCAATGCCGATGGTGTGAAAACGGCGGGTTAAATCCGTAGTGAGTTGGTGCAAACTGTCTTGGCGAATGTTGGCAATACGTGCGTGAAGTGTTGCCAGCTTCTGCTTCGCCTTGTGACGGTTGGCACTGCCTTTGACCTTGCGGGACAGGCTGCGCGAGAGCCGTTTTAGGCGGGAAAGCAAGGCTTTATGCGGCTTTGCCCCAACCACTTTTTCCCCCGTTGATAGGGTTGCCAGTGCAGATACGCCCAAATCCACCCCTACCGTGCCTTGGTTTTTGGCAGGCGGGAGATGATGTTGGTCGGTATCCACGGTGATGCTGGCGAACCACTGGTCAGCGGTGCGGGAAACCGTGGCAGAGAGGATTTTGCCGGAAAAGCGTAACGTTTCCCGCATCCGTACTACCCCAAGGTTGGGAATGCGGATGCGGCAACCGTCAAGGCTGAACTGGTCGTTGGTGAGGGTGAAACTGTCGCGGCTTTTGCCTTTCTTTTTGAATTGCGGGTACTTGGCTCGCCCCGCAAAGAAGTTCTTGAAAGCTGCACCGAGTTGGATAATCGCCATTTGCGGGGCGTTTTTGGTGACTTCCAGCATCCAGGGGAATTGTTCGCGTTTGATGGCGTTCAATTGGCGGCGCAAGCCCATTTGGTTGGGTTTTGGCTGGGTGTTATCGTCTTTCCATGCGGCGT
Organism: Candidatus Thiothrix putei; assembly: GCA_029972225.1. NCBI lineage: Bacteria > Pseudomonadati > Pseudomonadota > Gammaproteobacteria > Thiotrichales > Thiotrichaceae > Thiothrix > Candidatus Thiothrix putei. The sequence continues at coordinate 752,180 of CP124756.1, read as the reverse complement.
ATTGGGTTTGCCATTCTGCCAACGCCCAGTTGTAGGCGAACCGTGCTGTACCAGCGGCTTTCGCCAAGTACGTCGCTTGCTTATGGTTGGGGTCAAGGCGGATTTTGTGGCTGATGATCATGGCAAACAGAATGCAGCACGGTGTGATAGTTGTCTAGTCATCCGTGCTTTTGCTGCTATCTTTTACGGATAAACGGCACTACGCTTTTATAAACCTAACCAAAATGATAAAGTTTGAATAGATTTAGATAGATTTTATGGTAACTGTTTCAAACCCTTCCAATTTATCCCCCGCATTCATCAGGGTCGCCAGATCGAAATTGTATGCCTCCCCCAGCAACACATAACGCTCGGCAATATTGCGTAATTCACGGATATTGCCCGGCCAGTCATGCCCCATCAGCACGTGCAAGGCTTGGCTATTGAGCGGCGGCACTTCGGTTTCGCAACGGGCTGCCGCAATCAACACAAAATGCTGAAACAGCAACGGTATATCTTCACGCCGCGCTCGCAACGGAGGAATTTCCAACGTCACCACATTTAAGCGGTAGTACAAATCCCGTCGAAACTCAGCCCGTTCTGCTGCATCTTTCAAATCGACTTTAGTGGCAGCAATCACCCGAATATCCAGTGGAATCAGCTTATTAGACCCAAGCCGCTCAATCTTGCGCTCTTGCAGTACCCGCAATAAGGGGGCTTGCGTGGTCAGTGGCATTCCCTCGATTTCATCCAGAAATAGCGTGCCACCGTTTGCATGTTCAAACTTGCCAATGCGTTTGCCTTTTGCCCCAGTAAATGCCCCCGCCTCATGCCCAAATAGCTCACTATCGAGCAAACTGGCGGGAATCGCCGCACAGTTAATTGCCACATAATTATGATCGCGTCGCTGGCTTTGTTCGTGGATAGAACGGGCGACCAACTCCTTGCCCGTGCCGGTTTCCCCCATCACCAACACATCGGCATTGACGTTGGCAATGCGCGTAATCATTTTGCGTAACATCATGATAGCGGGGGTTTGCCCAATAATCCGGGGGCCGGGGCGCGTTTGGTTTGCCAGTGCTTCTTTCAAGGCACGGTTTTCTAGGGTCAAACGGCGTTTGTCGCTGGCGCGTTTCACCACTTCCACCAATTGTGTATTGGAAAAGGGTTTTTCCAGCAAGTCATAACCGCCATTGCGGATCGCGCTCACTGCCGTCGCCACATCCGCATGTCCGCTGATCAAAATGACCGGCAGATCACGATCAATACGCAGTACCCGCTGAAGAAACTCCAAACCATCCATTTCCGGCATTCGGATGTCAGAAATAATCACGCCCTCGAATTCAGCCGTTAGTTTTTGCAAGGCATCAGCCGCACGGCTAAAGGTTTCCACCGTGTATCCGGCTAACAGGAGGGATTGCGCGGTAGCATCCCGGACTGTCTTTTCATCATCAATCAACAGGATATTAGGGGCAATCATGGGGAATCTCCGTGAGTCGCTGCTTGCAATGTGAGCGTAAATACTGCGCCACCTTGTGGGGCATTGGTGGCACGTAAATCACCATTCATCTCACGTGCAAGGCGATAGGAAATCGACAGCCCCAAGCCCAAGCCTTTACCAATGGTTTTAGTGGTAAAAAAGGCTTCAAAAACATGGGGCATCGCTGATTCACTGATCCCCGTGCCATTGTCACGTACACTCACCTGTACTTGCCCATCACGTGCTTGCAGCACCACCCACAAGCGCTGCTCGTTTTGCTCTTGCACCGCTTCGGCAGCATTGCTCAATAAGTTGACCAGAATCTGTTCCAACCACACCAGATCCGCTTGTACATAACGGGTCTGTTCGCCCCGTTGCTGCTCCAACACGACGTGCGTTTGTGTCAGCTTGGGCTGGACAATACTTAGCGCTGAATCCAACGCCCAATGCAAATCACAGGTTTCAATTTGCCCGGCACTTTTGCGTGAAAACGTTTTGAGTTGGCGGGTAATCGTCGCCATGCGCTCAGTTAACCCCACGATTTCAGTCAGGTTGTTGCGGGCAATATCGGGCTTGCCAATTTCAAGAAATTGCGCGGCATTGTCAGCATAAGCACGAATCGCCGTCAGCGGGTTGTTGAGTTCGTGGTTGATTCCGGCGGAAAGCTGCCCCAAGGCTGCCATTTTTGCCGCCTGTACCAATTCCTCTTGGGTACGGTGCAATTCTTGCGTGCGTTCTGCGACCTTGGCTTCCAAATCTTCGCGGGCTTTTTGCTCGTATTCACGGCGTTGGCGCTGATTTTTCCACAATACGTACAATAACAACAACGTTAGCAATAACATAAACGCTGTCATCAGCACCATGGTGACTACTGCACGGGTGACACTGCTCCAGTCCGTTAGGATATACACATCCCAGTCGATGAAATCCATCGGGCGTTTATGTACCAAATACTGTTGCTGAGCGGTGCTGACACGTTGCCATTCTAATGCCGGGTTAATACGCCAGTTGCTAGGCAAACGTTCAATGGCTTGTTGATCGTAACGCTGGTTTTTGTGTAATGCTGCCTGAGTGGCTGCGGATAAAACGTGTAAAGAACGTAGACGCCATTCGTCACGGCTGGACATGAACACCACGCTGTCACGATCCGCCACCATGAAATCAGCCGTTGTTTGTTTCCAGCGTTCTTCTTGCAGATCAATATCGACTTTCACCACCATCACACCAATCACCTTACCGTCACGATCATGCACTGCATGGGCAAAGTAATAACCACGCTTTTTTGATGTCGTGCCTAAAGCATAATAGCGTCCTAACTGTCCTTGTATCGCTTGCTGGAAATACTGCCGAAACGCGAAATTTTTGCCGACAAAAGAAGCACGGGTATTCCAATTACTGGCAGCGATGGTCAAACCGTCAATACTCATCAGGTAAATATCAGCAGTGCCAGCAATGCGGTTCACTTTTTCCAGCGTCTGGTTAAATGCTGCTAAGGCGGTTGGATCAGGGGTGGGAGAGCTGAGTAGCGAGCGAGCCTCTGTGGATTGTGCCAGTAGCTCCGGCAAGTAGCGGTGTTTTTCTAATTCAGCCGTTAATTGCCCTACCAATTGCTGTGAGAGGGCGCTGGTTTCTTGCTGCAAACGCTGCTCTGCACTTTGACGTACTGCGTAATACACGGTAAGCAACGTCAACACTACAAACAGCACGGTTAACCCACCGGCAACCGTGCTGTTATGCACAGGTAAACGGGAGGAATGCTTTATTCCAATACCTCAACTTTGACTTTGGCAGTACCCGTAGCAACCATGCCGATTTCTTTGGCAGCGGCTTTTGACAAGTCAATCACCCGCCCGTGGTTACTAAAGCCGCCCCGGTCGTTGACTTTCACTTCCACCGCTTTGTTATTACGCAAGTTGGTCACACGGATGCGGCAACCAAAGGGTAGGCTACCATGCGCACAGGTCAAATCATTCTGGTCGAACCGTTCACCACTCGCCGTCTTACGACCATTGAATTTGTCACTGTAGAAAGAGGCTGTACCTACCTGATGGGCTTTGCCTGATTCAGCCACCGGTTTGGCGGGGATAGGGGCTTCGGGGGGTAAAAAGGCGGGCTGGCTCGGCGGGCTTCCGGCTACACCGGCAACGGATGCAGGTATGGTGTAATAAGCCTGCTTAGGTTCTTGAGAAGGGTTCCACACCCATTGCTGCGATTCATTCGTGGACTTACTTCGTTGTTTACTAAGCACACGACTTTTTGCTGCTTTGGTGTGCTTGGCACGTATTTTGGTTTTATGAACCTTTTTACTTGCCTTGTTGTGACTGACTTTCTTGCTCGACTTCTGCTGAGCACTCACTTTACTGGCAGCTTTTTTCTCTTTGGCCATGGCTGCGGTAGGCAAGCTAAACGTAGCAGCAAGGGTTAAGGCAGTGATGCTCACACCGATACGGCGCGTCCATCCTGTCCATAACGATTGTTTTAATATTTTCATTATTTTAAATTTCCTCCGACTAAAAAGTTGAGTCGAATGAAAGCATAACATGCTGCCGGACATTCTCAAACCCTGCACAACACCGGCAAGTTTCTCCATCACCTTGTGATGATTCATACATGAAATGTAGTTGCTTTTGACAAGCGCTAAAATCTGACTTAGCGTTAAGTGATGTAACCTAATGCAGGAGGTTATGCTACACAAGCGATTTTTCCTTTCGTTTCTATCCCAGAAGCGCATCCAGCAAGCTGTCCGGCAATTCACGCCGATTCGGACGGTGAACCTAAAGACAATATCCAGGAGCTGACTTATGAATAAATATGATGTAGCCGTCGTTATGCATATCGACGAAGAGCTTTCCGATACCGAAATTCACACACTGGAATATGACCTATCTTTTTCCCCCGGCATTCTTTCCGCGTGTATGAATGAACGTACCCGCCACTTAATGGTGGTGGATTATGATCCTGAGCAGGCTTATTCTTATGACATATTGAAGACTGTGCAGCAACGAGGCTACCATGCCGAATTGATCGGTTTATGATCAATTTGTTTCGTAGAGCGAAATACCACCAACCCAGCCTACCTTTAGATTGAGAAGGTAGGCTTTTTTCATGGGGCTGTTTAGCCGCACAGGGAACTTTTGAGCCTGATTAAGTCTCTATTTATGCAAGTCATGAAAGACTTATCGGGCAACAGGGCTTACAATATTTATTTTTCATCTCACCTGTTTTCAGACGGGGCGCTAAAATCATTGGGTACGGAAACATGAAGAACGGGGAATCTATGCGAATTTTGCATCTGGGCACATTACTGATGCTTTCAGTATCGCTGGTAGCGTGCAGTTCACAAAATGTCCAACCGGGTACGGCTGTCGCGAATGCTGGCGCTACCCTCACACAAGCGGAATTGTTTGGGGATACCCCGTCACAGTCTTCCGTACAACCAGCAATACCAAAACAGCCGGAACAATGGCAAACACGTGCTGCCAACCACGTAGAAAGCCCAACGCCTGCTGCCAAGTTACAACCAACGCTATTAAGTTCCGCTGGTGGTGATAAGACTTATCGGGGTTCGGGCAAACTCAACCGTTTACCTGACAACATTGCCAGCAGCCTACGTTTACGTGGCCTGTCGGAGCAAAATCTTGGCGCTTATGTACGCCCAGTGAATGGCGGTCAACCCTTGCTAGTGGCTTATGCCGATACCCCACGTAACCCAGCCTCGACGATGAAACTGGTCACCAGCTATGCTGCTTTAGGGGTACTGGGGCCTGATTACCGTTGGCCAACCGAAATTTACACCACCGGTAATATCGCTGGCGATACCTTGCAAGGGGATGTCATCATTAAAGGCTACGGCAACCCAGATTTCCGTGAAGCTGATTTCCGTCAATTATTACAAGGGCTGCGTGCGCGGGGTATCCGTAATATCGCGGGTAACTTTGTGGTTGATAAAACCTATTTCAATGTCCCCTACCAAGCAGCAATTGACGGCAAGGATGGAGCCAGTTACAACGCCCAACCCGAAGCCCTGCTCTATAACGAACGTGGCAGTTGCTATGAAATGCGCAATAAAGCAGGACAAATCCAGCGTATTTGCCCGATTGCGCCACGCAATGGCAATGATCTAAACGCCAATCTATTCGGTGATTTCTGGAAAATATGGGTTGGCGAAATGGGCGGGCACCTCAACGGTGGGCTTCAGGTACAAGCTGTTCCGGCTGGTGCACAATTAGCCAGCACTCACCAATCAGCACCGTTGCGTGACGTATTGGTTGAAATCAACAAAGACAGCAACAACGTCAAAGCTCGCCAAGTCCTGTTATCCATGGGCGCGAAACAATTCGGCGCACCCGGTACAACCCAAAAAGGTGCTGGTGCTGTTGGGCAATTTATGGAAAGCAGGGGCTTACGCTTCTCCAACCTCAAAATTGAAAATGGTTCCGGTCTAAGCCGGGTAGAGCGGATTTCAACCCGTGAAATGGGTGAAATGCTTGTCGATGCGTATAACAGCCCTTACCGTGACGAACTGATGCGTTCGATGGCGATTTTGGGAGTGGATGGTACTGTAAAAAGTCGCCTGAAAAATCTTGCAGGACGTGGCAAGTTTAAAACCGGCACGTTGCGTGATGTACGTGCACTCGCTGGCTATTTAACCGCAGCCAATGGGCAAACCTATGTGGTAGCGCTCTTGCACAATGACGCTAGTATCCGGGCGACAGCCAAAGAAGCACACGATGATCTTGTTGAATGGGTCTATTACGGCGCTCAAAACAATGTTGCCAGTGCGCAGTAACGCGTTACGTCTCTAGCCCTATAAAAAACCCGCTAACGCGGGTTTTTTTGTCTTTCACAGAATCATAGTTAAACCAAAAGCGACGAATACAATCCATCCCACCATGCCCACAATTTCAGGGAGCGGGATCTCAAGAATCGTCATCTGATAAAACAAAACAATAAGCAGAATAGGCAAAGCATCGTGCAAATTCGCCAAGATGGCGCTAGGCAACTGTTTGAAAAATTTTATCATCTTTATTAGCCCTTACTTAGGCATTATAATTAAATAGCTATAATCTATATTAATGGATGTTGGCTACATAGTACAGTAACCATACTCAACATTTGATACAAACAACCTATTTAATTTATTGCCATCATTTAATTATTTTATTTTTAATCAAATCTTCACAAAAAGATCTCTCGATTAACATAAATAAAACAAACGACTTGAGCAAGCTAAATTATTTTATAAGGAAGGATTAAATTTCACCCCAAAGATCATGTTCATCTGCATGAGTAATACGCACTTGAGCAAACTCCCCGACCGGTAACTCAACACCTTCGATAATCACTTGTCCGTCGATTTCAGGTGCATCACGGTGAGTGCGAGCAATACTTTGACCCTCTCCCGCCTCATCCACTAACACGGTCATGGTTTTACCGATTAAACGGCTGAGTTTGGCTGCACTGATGTCAGCCTGTACGTCCATAAAACGTTCGAGGCGTTCCTCTTTAACCGCTTCAGGCACAGCACCGTCAAGCGCATTCGCTTCTGCACCCTGAACAGGAGAATACGTGAACGCACCTACGCGGTCGAGTTGCGCTTCCTGCAAAAAGTCCAACAAGATTTCAAAATCATCGTCGGTTTCACCGGGAAAACCGACAATGAAAGTACTGCGCACCGCTATATCCGGGCAGGTTTCACGCCACTTAGCCAAACGCCCCAATACTTTTTCGGCATGGGCGGGGCGGCGCATAGCCTTTAATACCGTAGGGCTTGCATGTTGGAAAGGAATATCCAGATATGGCAGGATTTTGCCGTCTGCCATCAACGGCAACAGGTTATCCACGTGCGGATAAGGGTAGACATAATGCAAGCGCACCCACACCCCCATTTCCCCCAACGCCTCAGCCAGTTGCTGCGAATGGGTTTTAATCGGGCGACCTTGCCAGAAACCCGTGCGGTATTTCACGTCGATACCGTAAGCACTGGTATCTTGCGAAATCACCAGCAATTCTTTCACGCCTGCATTCACCAAGTTTTCTGCCTCTTGCAACACATCACCAATCGGGCGCGAGATTAAATCTCCACGTAGCGAAGGAATAATGCAGAAAGAACAACGGTGATTACAGCCTTCCGAAATTTTCAGGTAAGCATAATGACGCGGGGTGAGGCGAATTCCCTGCGGCGGAATCAAATGCGTATAGGGATCATGCAAAGGCGGTAAATGCTGATGCACCGATTGCATAACAGCCTCATACGCATGAGGCCCCGTAACGGCAAGTACATTCGGGTAAGCGTCTAATACCGTGCCTGCATTTGCCCCCAGACAACCGGTGACAATCACTTTGCCGTTTTCATCCAATGCCTCCCCAATGGCTTCCAAAGATTCTTCCACCGCCGAATCAATGAAACCACAAGTGTTCACCACCACTAGGTCAGCGTCATCGTAACTGCCACTAATTTCGTAACCCTCAGCACGTAATTGGGTAAGGATACGCTCGGAATCGACCAATGCCTTGGGGCAACCGAGACTAACGAAACCGACACGGGGTTGAGCTTGTTTCATAACAAATAACGGGTAAGTGATTGGAAAGCGGGTAATGATAGCTGATCCCGACACATTATGCTGCTGTATCAGCAAAATCCCGCAAAACACTACATCTTGTGTCAAGGCTTTTTAGTGATAGCGCTGGAGTTATGCACACAGTACAAGTGCAGCAAAACACATAACTACGTTTATCAACAATAATCAAACAGAGCCTCACAATAAACACAAGACATTGATTTTAAAAAATAAAATAATAGGTTATTTTTTAATCAATCTGGCAAGAACCTTTATAAAACAAGCCTTGCCGGACACTATCCACAAAACAGTCCACATACTTATCCACAGGATATGGGGATAACCCACCTAAACACCTGATTAAGCTAATATTAAGATTATGTGACAGACCGATTTCGCGTATCCCTATCGAAAGGCATATACAGACACACGGCCTCTTTGGTTAGAATGTTGGTCGATTGCGCATTCACAGTTCTGAGAGGAGAAGCTCTAATGTCCCAAAAACACCCAGTTATCGCTGTAACAGGTTCCTCTGGTGCAGGTACTACCTTCGTCAAGCGTGCTTTTGAGCACATTTTCTTCCGCGAAAAGATTACAGCAGCCGTCATCGAAGGCGATAGCTTCCACAGTGTTACCCGTGCTGAATTTAAACAGCGTTCTGCGGTTGAAACCAACTTCAGCCATTTTGGCCCTGAAGCTAACGATTTCCATGCATTAGAAGCCCTGTTCAAAAGCTATGGCGAAACCGGCAGCGGTAAAAAGCGTTACTACCTGCACAACGATGCTGAAGCTGCGCATCACCAGAAGCGCCTGACTGGCATGGGCATTACCTGCACCGCAGGCTCTGGTGAATTCACCCCGTGGGAAGACACCGAAGCCAATACCGACATTCTGTTCTACGAAGGGCTGCACGGTCTGGTACAAGACACCAGCCCCGACAAGAAATACGGTGGCTATGACGTGGCTAAATACGTGGATCTAGGGATCGGGGTTGTACCCAGCGTGAACCTGGAGTGGATTCAGAAGATTTCCCGTGACCACGCTGAGCGCGGCTATTCACCGGAAGCGACTGTTGACACCATCATGCGCCGGATGCCGGATTATATTAACCACATCACCCCGCAATTCTCGCGCACCAACATCAACTTCCAGCGTGTGCCGACTGTGGATACGTCCAACCCGTTCATTGCGCGTGATATTCCCACCGCTGATGAAAGCTTCGTGATCATCCGTTTCGCTGACCCGAAACGCTTCAACGTGGACTTCCCGTTCCTGCTATCCATGATCCATGACTCCTTCATGTCACGCCGCAACAGCATCGTGGTGCCAGGTGGCAAGATGGTACTGGCGATGGAGCTGATCCTGAACCCGATCATCCACGACATGATTGAAGCAAAGGGTAAGGCGTAAAGAGTACCCCCCATCCCTAACCCTTCCCCCGCAAGGGGTGAAGGGGACAAGAGGGATGTTAGAGTATTACGCGTAAGGTTTCACAACGTGAAATGGCAAATTCGGCGGTGTAAGACTCTGGCACAAACTTCCCCCACACGGGCGCAGGCCATGCGGCATCCGTCTGAAAACGCGCAATGTGATGAAGGTGTAATTGCGGCACAACATTGCCTAATGCCGCAATATTCAGCTTGTCAGGCTGGAACAGTGCCATCAGCGCCCTGCTGATCTGATCGGATTCTGCCCACAACTGCTGGCGTTCTGCTGGCGTTAACTCATGGATTTCACGAATCCCCGCGCGGCGTGGCACAAGAATAAACCACGGGTAACGCGCTTCATCCATCAACAATACCCGGCACAACGGCAAATCGGTGACGAAGTGCGTGTCTTGGGCTAATTGTGGGTGGAGGTTGAAATCCACTTCAGGTTCACTCATGGCTGCTTTTCCTGCATGGCTTTGAGGGTATCGAGGCTGTACTCAAAGGAATCGTAATACAACTGCGCCTCTGGCAAGCCTTGCGCCAAAAACGCAGTTTTCGCCGCATTCACCATCGGCGGTGGGCCACTCAGGTACACATCATGAGTGGACAAATCCGTGAAATCAGCAGCCACCGCCTCATGCACCCACCCCGTGCGCCCTTGCCACTGATCGTGTGGCTGCGGATCGGAAAGCACCGGCACATAAGTCAGTTGCGGGTGACGCGACACCCAACTGCGCACCACGCTATCCATGTACAAATCTGCCTTGGCACGCACGCCCCAATACAAATGCACCGGCTTATCCAGCCCTTGCGCCATCATCTGCTCCAGCATCCCCTTGAGTGGCGCAAAACCGGTGCCGCCGCCCATCAGGATCAACGGACGTTCCGATTCGCGCAGGTAGAAACTCCCCAACGGCCCCTCAATCCGCAATAACGCTTTTTCTTTCATCTCATTGAACACATGGTCAGTAAATTGCCCACCCGGTACGTGACGGATATGCAACTCCAAAAACTGATCATTAAACGGCGCATTCGCCAACGAAAAACCCCGGCGTTTGCCCTCTTTCAACAAAATGTCGATGTATTGCCCGGCAAGGAAGCGCAACCGTTCCGATGCAGGCAACTTCAGGGTCAACTCCATCACATCAGCCGCCAGCTTGCGCATCTTCTCAACCCGTACCGGCAGGGCTTTGATTTCAATATCCGGTTCGCTACCCACACGCGGGGAATCAATTTCCAGATCGCTCAACGCCCCCGCCATGCACAAAAAGGCTTTACCGCGCTCTTCATCATAAGGCGCAAGCCCTTGCGGTTCACCAAACGGGTAATGCACCTGACCGCTCAGCACCGTTGCAGCGCACGAACCGCATACCCCGCCCCGACAGCCATACGGCAACGCCACGCCTTGGCGCAAACCCGCCTCTAACACCGTTTCATTCGCCTCTGCCCAAAAAGTATGCCCAGAAGGTTGCACCGTCACTTTGAAAGTCATCGCCTGATCCATTGAATAATCAAATTGCCCGATTTTAACCTGCCGCTGCTGCTTGTGCTATTCTCCAGAATTTTCCACCACTTGTTGCCCCGGAGACCCCCATGCGCATCGGAACCCCGCTTTCCCCCTCAGCCACCCGCGTCATGCTGCTTGGCAGCGGCGAACTCGGCAAAGAAGTCATCATTGCCCTGCAACGCCTAGGGGTGGAAGTGATTGCCGTTGACCGTTACCCAAACGCACCGGGGCATCAAGTCGCACACCGTTTCCACAGCATCAATATGGCAGACCCGGTAGCCTTACGCGCCTTGGTGGAAGCCGAGAAACCGCACTTGATTGTGCCGGAAATTGAAGCGATTGCCACCGACGAACTGGCTGCTATTGAAGCTGCGGGGCTGGCGGAAGTCATCCCCACCGCCCGCACCACGCAACTGACCATGAACCGCGAAGGCATCCGCCGTTTGGCTGCGGAAGAACTCGGCGTACCAACCTCGCGTTACCACTTCGCCTCCAGCCTTGCCGAGATGCAGGCGGCGGCGGATGACGTGGGCTACCCGTGTTTCGTCAAGCCGGTGATGTCGTCTTCCGGCAAAGGCCAATCCATGCTGAAAAGCGCGGACGAGGTGGCAGCCGCTTGGGAATACGCCCTTTCCGCCGGGCGCGTCAATCACGGGCGGGTGATCGTGGAACAATGCATCCATTTCGATTACGAAATCACCCTGCTGACGGTGCGTGCCTTGGGCGCAAACGGCGAGATCGAAACGCATTTCTGCGCCCCCATCGGGCATCGCCAAGTCAAAGGCGATTACGTCGAAAGCTGGCAAGCGCAGCCGATGACCGCTACCGCCCTTGCCAAAGCGCAAGACATTGCCGCGAAAGTGACTGACAATCTGGGCGGACGCGGTTTGTTTGGGGTGGAATTATTCGTCAAGGATGATGACGTGTGGTTCTCCGAAGTCAGCCCACGCCCACACGACACCGGCATGGTGACGATGGCAACACAATTCCAGAACGAATTCGAGCTACATGCCCGTGCGATATTGGGCTTGCCGGTGAATACGGCGCTGCATTCTACGGGCGCAAGTGCGGTGATTTACGGCGGCATTGAGGCGGAAGGCATCGCATTTGAAGGCGTGGAACACGCGCTGCAAGTGCCGGAAAGCGACATCCGCCTGTTCGGCAAGCCGGTGTCGTTTGAACGTCGCCGCATGGGTGTGGCGTTAGCGCGGGGTAAGGATACCGATGAAGCGCGGGCGCGGGCGGCGGAAGCGGCGAGCCGGGTGAAGCCCGTTGCTGGCTAAGGTTTGCTGCGGCAATGACGGGTGAGGAAACGGTCTAACTGATTCGCAAACGCCTGCCGATCACTCAAACTCAGGGTCGCAGGCCCACCCGTCATCACCCCGCTGTTGCGCATTTCTTCCATCGCATTACGCACCCGCAAGCGTTCCCGGATATTTTCCGGGGTGTAAAACTGCCCACGCGGGTTCAGCGCGTGTCCCTTCTTCTCGATGACCTCTGCCGCCAGTGGAATATCAGCGGTAATCACCAAATCGCCCGCTGCCAAATCCTGCACAATGCGATTATCCGCCACATCAAACCCCGCCTGCACTTGAATGGTTTTAATGTAGAGCGACGGCGGAATGCGTAAGGGCTGATTCGCCACCAAGGTGGTGCGAATTTGCAAGCGTTCCGCCGCGCGAAACAGGATTTCCTTGATCACATTGGGGCAGGCATCGGCATCGACCCAGATTTGCATGGTGGTTTCCTCAATCACAGTGATTTGAAAAGTCTAAAATTAGCTAAAATTTTCAAAATAGTTAAACTATACTTTAACTAAATAAGTCATTTAGTACTATTTCCATGAAAATATCACCATCTGAACTCATCAGCGTACTCGCACAGTTTAACCCCTGGTGGCGTGGTGGGCATATAGCCGGTTTGCCTGCTTGGAAACGTGCCGCTTGGCATGAACTCAATCAATGGGTCACGCAGCCGCCGGTTCACCGTGCAGTGTTGCTATCGGGAGCGCGGCAGGTCGGCAAAACCACCTTGTTGCTACAGTGTATTGAAGACTTGCTGCAACAAGGTGTGCCAGCCGCCAATATTTTGTACGTCACTTTTGATCATCCCATGCTCAAATTAGGCGGTATTGATGCGGTGTTAGCTGCGTGGCGTGAACGTGAACCGCGTGCTGAAGGCATCGAATACTTGTTTTTGGATGAAGCGCAATTTATTCGCGATTGGGGAACGTGGGTCAAACATCAGATTGATTTTGTTAAAGATCGCCGTATTGTGTTTACGGGTTCAGCCACGCCCTTGTTGGAAGCGGATCAGGAATCCGGGGTTGGGCGTTGGCACGCTATCCGTATTACCACCTTGTCGTTTTATGAATACCTGCACATCAAACAACTCGCATTGCCTGAATTACCGCCACTGCGTTCCTTGCGCCACCTGTTTGATTGGACAGCACCCGATTTTTACCGTGTAACCGAGTTAGCCGCACCGTATACCGGGCATTTCCATGAATATTTGGTGCGTGGTGGGTTTCCGCAAACGGCACAAATTGAGAGCGTGGTACAAGCCCAACGTCTGCTACGCGAAGACATTATCGACAAAGTGCTGAAACGCGATATGACCGCTTTGTTTGGGGTGCGGCGTATTTTAGATTTGGAACACACCTTTTTGTACCTGTGTATGCACGATGGCGGGCTACTGGATATGACCGACTTGTGCAGCAACCTGCAAGTTAAACGCCCTACGGCACAACATTTTATCGAACTGCTGGAAGCCACCCACCTGATTTATCGTTTACCGCCATTCGGCTATGGCAAAGATGTGTTGCGGGCGCGTTACAAAGTGTATCTGGCAGACGCAGCGATTTCCTCCGCTGTCTTATTGAAAGGCAAAAACATCCTCGATGACCCCACCGCACTGGGCGTGGCGACCGAAACAGCCGTTTTCCGTCACCTATTCGCCCGTTATTATGCCCAACAAGTACGTTTCACCTATTGGCGCGGCAAACAGGAGCGCGAAGTCGATGTTGTCGCTGAAGTCGGCGGGCAAATTGTGCCATTTGAAGTGAAATACCGCACCCAACACACCGGCGTGCGCGAACTCAAGGGCTTGATGGAATTGTGCCAGCAAAAAAATATCAGTCGCGGTTACGTCATCACTAAAGCCTTGGATGATTTTGGGTTACTGGCGGGAACGCCAGAAGGGATCAACATTATGCGCCTGCCTGCACCGTTATTATGCTACTGGATGGGTGAAGCAGAATTGCATGGGGTGGTGGAATGATCCTTAGACGCTTACAATCTCACTCCAAATACGCATCGGAGACAACATGTCGAACAAGATTATAAGCCTTTTTTCGGGAGCAGGTGGCATGGACATAGGTTTCCACCAAGCCGGGTTCGTCACTGCTGTAGCCGTCGAACAAGACAGTTCCTGTTGCGCTACGTTACGCAAAAATATGTCGGATACTCCAATTATCGAAGGCGATATTACAACGCTACCCACCCATGCGATTTTGGCTAAAGCAGGTTTACAACCCTTGGAGCCTGCTTTAGTAGTTGGTGGTCCCCCTTGCCAAAGTTTTAGCTTAGCGGGTAAACGCATGGGCTTAGATGACCCTAGAGGTCGTTTGGTTTTAGAATTTCTGCGCGTGGTACGCGAAGCATTACCCGTTGCCTTTGTGATGGAAAATGTTAAGGGCATGATGAATTGGGAAGGCGGGAAAGCACTAAAAGCTATTTTAGATGAAGCCTCCCAACCTATTACGTATCAAAATCAAATCTATCAATACCAAGTATCCTATCAAGTATTGGATGCTGTTGATTTTGGTGCACCCCAATTCAGGGAACGTATTTTTATTATCGGTAATCGCATAGGAAAAAGCTTTACGTTTCCTAAACCAACGCACACAGCCCCTGCCAATCACCAAGCAGATCTATTTACTAAGCACCATCAAACATGGCAATCGGTTTGGGATGGCATTGGTTCGTTACCAAACGCCGACGAACCCTCCGACACGGCGATGAAAGTAGCGGGAACAATAAAAGGAAGGATTGCCCGACATGGTTATTAAAAATCACCAAAAAACGGCACACGCGCCAACGACGTTGGAAAAGATTAAAATTGTCCCTATTGGTGGCAAGCTCAGCCAGATCAAACAAACGTTTGGCTCCACTTATAGGAGGCTTGATCCCGCGAAACCTTCACCAACTGTAACCCGTAGCGGTTATCGTGATTTCATCCATCCGTATGAAGATCGAATGCTGACGGTACGTGAGTTGGCTTGCTTACAAACGTTTCCTCTCCATTGGGAATTCATCGGTACACGTTTAGATTCATACAGCAGCAAACGCATTGTCACGATGACGCAATTCGGTCAGGTTGGTAACGCAGTTCCCCCCGTGCTTGCCAAGGCGATTGGTCTTGCGATCAAGACACAAATTTTTGAGGAAAACTTAGGTGAATAATATTCATATCACTGCCTCCACTGATTTAGTGACAACGCCCGCCGCCCGCCGCAGTGGTTTTTTGGAATATGCGTTACGTCGAAATAAGGAGTCGATTCCTTTTATTGACCGAGCTAAAGCCCTCAAAGCGGTATTGGAAGTCCATACGCAGTCACCTAATGATTTATTAACACTCATCAATATTAGGGAGAGTTTATTAGAAGCCTCTGGCATTTCCGTCAAGGCAAAAGCGCACTTGACTGAATCCGATAAACTGGGACTTCTCAATGATTTTATTGAAAAAATCTTATTGCCTAGTGGCAAAGCTTATATTGATGAAGTCGTTTATCGCTATCTTCTGACTTCTGGTGATGCTTTAGGCGGCAAAATGCGTAATATTGTTGGCTCTATCGCCAAAGAAAAATTAACACGCTTTATCATCTCTCAATTGCAAATAGCTGATACTCAATTTTCCTACTTAGACAAAAAGCTCCGATCTACACCCGGAGAACAGCTTGGTGTTGAGGATATTGATACTATCAAAGCTATTCGTTGGTCTAATAAAAATAACCAGCAGCGAATCTTAATCTTTGATACCAATGTGCCTCCTGTTAAAAAGAATATTGATATTGTATTGCTCAATGATGCCATCGTAACCGATGCACCCAAAATTCAGGACTTAAAAAAATTATTGGAAACCACCGTACATTACTTGGCTATTGGCGAACTAAAAGGTGGTATTGACCCAGCAGGGGCAGACGAACACTGGAAAACAGCCAATAGTGCGTTAGGTCGAGCCAGAACCGCATTTGCCGGAAAACTGCCCTTATTGTTTGTGGGGGCTGCTATTGAACAAGCAATGGCGGGAGAAATTTTTTCACAATACCAGGCAGGCGAGTTGGCGAATTGCGCCAATTTGACTAGCGATGATCAATTAGCTGCCTTATGCGAGTGGTTGGTGAGACTATGAATACCCAATCCCCCATCCTCGCCCCCCTAAACCCGCAGCAACAACTCGCCGTTGCCGCGCCGCCCAAATCCGTCCTCGTCCTCGCAGGCGCAGGCAGCGGCAAAACCCGCGTGCTGGTGCATCGCATTGCCTGGCTGATCGAAGTCGAAAACGTCTCGCCATTAAGCATCCTCGCCGTGACTTTCACCAATAAAGCGGCGGCAGAAATGCGCGGGCGTATCCAAGACCTGTTGCAACTGCCCAGCGGCGGCATGTGGGTTGGCACCTTCCACGGAATTTCGCACCGTTTGTTACGCCTGCATTGGCAGCAAGCCAAATTGCCGCAAACCTTCCAAATTCTCGATTCCGAAGACCAGATCCGCATGGTCAAGCGCATCCTCAAATCCTTGGAACTCGACGAAACCCGCTTCCCGCCGCGTCAGGTCGCCGGTTTCATCAATGCGCGTAAGGACGAAGGTTCGCGCCCGCACCACATTGAAGACAAAGGCGATTTCAACCAACGCCAAATGGTGCAAATTTACAGCGTGTACGAACAAACCTGCCAGCGTAATGGCGTGGTCGATTTCGCCGAATTGCTGCTGCGCTCGCTGGAATTGCTGCGTGATAACCCCGATTTGCAACAACATTACCGCAACCGTTTCCGCCACATTTTGGTGGACGAATTCCAAGACACCAATGCGCTGCAATACGCATGGTTGCGCTTGCTGGCGGGGGATAGAAATCCGGTGTTTGCGGTGGGCGATGATGACCAGTCGATTTACGGTTGGCGCGGCGCAAAGATCGAAAACATCCGCAATTTCACCAAACATTTCCCCGATTGCGAAACGGTGCGGCTGGAACAAAACTACCGTTCTACTGCGAATATCCTCAACGCCGCCAACACTTTGATCAGTAACAATAAAGGGCGTTTGGGTAAAAACTTGTGGACGGATGGTAAGGATGGCGAACGCCTGCACCTCTACGCTGCCTTCAACGAAATTGACGAAGCGCGGTTTGTCGCCGGGCGCATCCAAAAATGGGTAGATCAGGGCGGAATGCGCCGCGACGTTGCCATTTTGTACCGTTCCAACGCGCAATCGCGGGTATTTGAAAGCACGTTTAACGAAAACCGCATTCCTTACCGCGTCTACGGCGGCTTACGCTTCTTTGAACGTGCCGAAATCAAGGACGCGCTGGCGTATTTGCGCCTCACCGTTAACCACCAAGACGATGCCTCGTTTGAACGCATCGTCAACCACCCGCCACGCGGCATTGGCGAACGTACCGTCGACATCCTGCGCAGCCACGCCCGCGCCACCAACCTGTCTTTGTGGGAAGCTGCCGCGCAAGCCGCTGACATCGGCGATTTCACCCCCCGTGCCAGCAATGGCGTACTCGGTTTCGTGCAACTGATCAAACGCATGGCAAGCGACATTCACAGCCTGCCCTTGCGCGAACAAGTCGAAATCGTCATCGACCTTGCCGGACTCAAGCCGCATTTTCTCGCCAAAGAAAAAGGCGAAGCAGGGCAAGGGCGCGTCGACAACCTCAACGAATTAGTCACCGCCGCACAGGGTTACACCTACGTGCAATCCGAAGAAACCCCGGACATGAGCGAACTTTCCGCCTTCCTCTCGCACGCGGCGTTGGAGGCGGGCGAAGGTCAGGGCGAAGCCGGTGAAGATTGCGTGCAAATGATGACGCTGCACTCCGCCAAAGGGCTGGAATTCCCGCTGGTGTTTTTGTGCGGCTTGGAAGAAGGCTTGTTCCCGCACCAAATGTCCGCCGATGACCCAGCACGCTTGGAAGAAGAACGCCGCCTCTGCTACGTCGGCATTACCCGCGCGGAAAAAGAACTGGTGATGAGTTACGCCGAACAGCGCATGTTGCACGGGCGCACCCAATTCAACCCGCCGTCACGTTTCCTGCGCGAATTACCGCCGGAATTGGTGGAAGAAGTCCGCCCGAAAGTGAAAACCTATTCCACCGGCTTCGGCGGCAGTAACCAATTCCGCTCCCCAGCCAATGCCCCCAAACCCGTAACGCGCACCACCAACTTCAATGAAACCGGCTACCGTGTCGGGCAACGGGTACGTCATGCCAAATTTGGCGATGGCGTAATCACCGATTCCGAAGGCGCGGGCGCACATTCGCGGGTACAGGTGAATTTCAAAGCGGTCGGTGTCAAATGGCTGGTATTGGGTTACGCCAATTTGGAAAAAATTTGAGGACGTTTAACGCATTACACATAAGTGCCCTGTTGCATCATCAGCAGGGCATTCAATGCCGCCGCTGCAAGTACCCCACCGCCACGTGTACCATCCACCACAATGCACTCCACGCCTAATTCCTGATGCAGTTTCCAGAGTAACTGCTTCGCGTGTGAGGCATTCACAAACCCACGGGGTGCGGCAATCACCAAGGCAGGAGGACGCACACCTTCTTGGAGAATTTCTAACAAACGTAATAATGCGGTGGCGGACTGCCCAATCAACACAATCCCGCCGGACATATACGGCTTCCAGCAATCCACTGCCGTCATCGCACGTGTATGTTTGACGCTCTTAGCTTGAGAAATGACTGATGCCCGCCCCAGAAAACCGAGCGGTTCTTGATACAAAAGCGCCTCATTCAGCGCGTACTTGACCAGTTCCACATCGTATAACAAGTTATTGCGCTGCTTGATGGCTTTACGGGCAACGCCAAGTGCATTCTCACTAAAGCGAATATACTTGGCAAGCTCAGGATCACCATAAGCCAACACCATCTGAATAACCACTTGCTGCTGATCCGCTGAGAATGCGGTCAAATCAACTTGTGTACGTAAATTAGCGTAGTTTTGTTCGCGAATACGCTCCGGGTCACGTAAGTATTCCATCAGCGTGCCAGCGCTGCCAACAAACTGGTATCAGGAATCAGATCATTAATAGCGTCATACGACACGGTAAACTCCGTCGGCCCCATGGCGTAAGGTGCAATTTCGTAAGGGTTGAAATTAAAAACCAAACCATTGCTCAGCACACCAACATTGGTGTTGATCTTAAAGGTATCATTAGCAAACCAAAATCCCGCCTCTTCCAAGCTTGCTTTAGCCGTAAGACCACGCGCCTGACGGAAAGCTTGCTCACCTGCTGCATTCAAACGCTCCGCATAGCCTGCTATCAGCAAATCATTCAGCGTCAATTGTTTGCCAGTATTCACATCAAACACTACATAGCGCTGACCGCTGAAGGGATGCGCCCCCCCGGTATAACCCGATTCGCGGAATGTTAAGGTCACTAAATGTTTGGAGGCGAAACTGACTTCCACATCGCGCTCCATTTCCCACAGCCCCATCGCTTCTGGCACGCTGTTGTAATCTGCGATGAACATACTGGCAAGCTCCTCCAACGTAGCAGGCGGCTTGCCTTCGGGGTCGCTGTATTCCAGCAGTTGTGTCTGAATATACTGATTGATGGCAGTGGCTGCGGCTGGATTACCGGCTGCCACGATATTGGGATACGTCAGGCGTAAACTAGCGCACCTGATATTCTCTGGTGTTGTACCCTCGACATCCGGGCATTGTGGCCCCCCAGCCCGCTCAAACGTGAGTGTTTCCAGCTTTAATGGCCCGCTGATACTATTACCACCAAGACTTGGCAGCTCCAATTTACAGCCAGTTACCAGCAGCAGACTTGCTGCCAACAGCATTGCTTTTGCTAACATTGATGAATCCTTACCACAACCAACGGCGTACATGCGCTTTATAATCACGATACGCGCCGCCAAAGGTTTGTTCCAGAATTTTTTCCTCAGGAATAATTTGCTCCACCGTCAGTACCCACACAAACAACGGTAGCACGAGAAACGGGCTAAGCCCCCCCAGCCAAATCCCCCAACCGGTTAGAATCACCAGCATCCCCACATACATTGGGTTGCGGGTATAACGGTAAGGGCCGGTCGTTACTAACGCTTTAGTGCGTTCGGGGTGAATCGGGTTAAAAGTGGTATGCGCCCGGAAAAACAAGCCAAGCGACCAAAAGTCAACCACTACCGCCACCACAATCAACAACAACCCCAATCGGTTCCAAGGCGCAGCAATCCAATGAAACAGCGGCAACCACGCATTAACGAACCACATCACCCCCATAAACGTCAACAAGTAAACCGGCGGGGGAATTTTCAACTGCAAGGTATTCATGGCGCTAACCTCGCGATCTCCCACCCTTCAACCTGACGGCGGTATTCAAAACGGTCATGCAAACGGCTGGGGCGACCTTGCCAGAATTCGATGGTATCCGGCACGATGCGGTAGCCACCCCAAAAATCCGGCAGCGGAATTTCGCCCGCACTGAATTTACGCTTCATTTCATCCAGCTTGATTTCTAGCAACGTGCGCGAAGTAATGACAGAACTCTGCGCGGATACCCATGCCCCCAACTGGCTACCTCGCGGACGGGTTGCAAAATAACGTAAGGATTCCAACGTTGGAATTTTTTCAGCGCGCCCGGTAATTTCCACCTGACGTTCCAGCTCTTTCCAAAACAACAAGAGCGCCACTTGCGGGTTTTCTGCGATTTGTTGGGCTTTTTGGCTGTGGTAATTGGTGAAAAACACAAAGCCATTCGCATCAAACGATTTCAACAACACAGTGCGTAGGGTCGGTTTACCCGTCGCAGATACCGTCGCAATTTGCATCGCCGTAGGTTCTACCACCTCACTGTCTATCGCCTGCTTTAACCACAGACTGAACTGTTGGTAAGGGTCAGGGTCTAGTGTTTCACGGTTCAAGCCTGCTTTGGTGTATTCTTGGCGCAATGATGAAAGATCCATGCTCTCACTCCCAATAATTGTTGTGTGGTTGGCGCGGATATTACCTGAAAATAAAAAAGCCAGACCCAAAAATAGCAGGTCTGGCCAAAAAGACACAAAGGAAGGGCTAAGACCTTTGCGTCAAAGCGGAGTCCACGGTGGACTCCAGGGGCTAACAAATAGGGTTTATAGCATATAATTTTATTGCAGTGAGTAATATTGCGAGATAAATTGTGTTTCTTGCTCCGAAACAGTGCGTGACACATTGAGTAACGCACCAGAAACTGTATCCAACGGGTTACTCAATACAGGGCGGTAAGGCATAGCAGCACTCATAAAGGGGCTTGTAGAAGCCGTCGGTACTGGCATCCCATAAGCGCCATACGCACGTTCTTGCCACATACTGTAAAGTGAGTTTTCCTGCATTGTTGTACAGCCCGGTAATAAAACCATAGCCACTAGTGCCCACAACACACTGTTTCTTCTTATTTTCATAACGTTGTTTTTGGGTTCGGGTTTGTGATGTGCTTATGATGACAAAAACTTGAGAGCATTCATATCACTTATTGACATATGGATAAAAAAAATCGATGAAGTGTTAACGATCTTAGCTATCCGATTGTTTTTGTTGCTCAAGTGCCCAGTCGATATGTTCCCGCACCAACTCACTGCTAATCGCCATTTTGCGATGCTGTAATAATGCCATGACCGAGACACTCACAGGCGCATTTCCCAATGCTACAGCGATATTGCGCAACCAACGCTCGTAACCAATCCGCCGAATCGGCGAACCTTCCAGCTTGCGCATAAACTCGCTTTCACTCCATTGGAACAACTCGCTTAATCGCGCACTGTCCAAGCCATTGCGCACTGCAAAATCCGCTTCCGGCGAGGTTTGCGCAAAGCGATTCCACGGGCAAATAAGCTGGCAGTCGTCGCAGCCATAAATACGATTGCCCATGAGCGGGCGCAATTCCAACGGAATACTGCCTTGGTATTCAATCGTGAGGTAGGAAATGCAGCGTCGCGCATCCAATACATACGGCGCGAGAATGGCTTGTGTGGGGCAAACGTCGATACACGCGGTGCATTGCCCACAATGCTCAGACACGCTGCCCGTTTCATCCAAGGGCAAATCGGTGTAAATCTCACCGAGGAAAAACCACGAACCCGCGTCACGGCTGAGAACATTGGTGTGCTTACCCATCCACCCCAGCCCTGCTTTCACGGCAAGGGGCTTTTCCAGTACCGGAGCGCTATCGGTGAACGCGCGGTAGCCGAATGCACCGATTTCGGTTTGCAATTGTTGCGCAAATTTTTCCAGCCGCTGCCGGATCACTTTGTGGTAATCACGCCCTAAAGCATAGCGGGAAATATAAGCGCGTTCGGGGTGATTGAGGATCGATACTGCATCCATGCTATCCGGCGGTAAATAATCCATGCGCACACTGATCACGCTCAACGTGCCGGAAACTAATTCGGCGGGGCGGCTGCGTTTTGTGCCATGGTGCGCCATCCACGCCATGTCGCCGTGATAGCCTTGCGCCAACCAATCCAGCAGACGCTGCTCGGCAAACGACAAGTCGATATTGCTGACACCGACGGCGTTGAAACCGAGTGCCTGACCAATGGCTTGAATCTGCGCAATTTTCATTTAGCCGCACGTCACCCCAGTACCCCCCAAGCCGCAATAGCCGCGTGGATTTTTCTCCAAATAGCGCTGGTGGTATTCCTCAGCGGGGTAAAACGTTGGTGCAGCCAGAATTTCAGTAGTAATTTTACCCAATCCCGCCGCCGTTAATGCCACCTGATAACGCGCCCGACTCGCTTCTGCCGCCGCTTGTTGCTCAGGGGAATAGGTGTAAATGCCGGAACGGTATTGTTCACCCACGTCATTGCCTTGACGCATCCCTTGGGTGGGGTTGTGTGCCTCCCAAAACACTTTCAGTAGCGCGTCGTAACTGATCTGTTCTGGATCGAACTCCACCCACACCACTTCATTATGTCCCGTCGTACCGCTGCATACTTGGCGATACGTAGGGTTTTCGGTATGCCCTGCTGCATAACCCACAGCGGTACGGATGACACCCGGTGTTTGCCAAAACTTGCGTTCTGCGCCCCAAAAGCACCCTAAGCCAAACATCGCTTGTTGCATAACACGCTCCTTTTCTCCTGTTTCAAGGCTGTGACTTGTACACCCGTTTTACGGTAGGATACAGCAACCCAACCAAGGATGTGACTATGCTACTGATTCCCGCAATTGATTTGAAAGACGGCCAATGCGTGCGCCTGCGCCAAGGTCGGATGGATGACACCACCGTGTTTGCCAGCAACCCCGTCGATGTCGCCCAACGCTGGGTCGATGCGGGCGCACGCCGTCTGCACCTAGTCGATTTAAACGGTGCATTTGCAGGCAAGCCGGTGAATGGCGACGTGGTTCGTGCGATTGCAGCGCGTTTCCCGAATGTGCCGGTACAAATCGGCGGCGGTATCCGCGATGCAGCCACCGTAGCGGCGTATCTGGAAGCGGGCGTGCACTATTGCATTATCGGCACAAAAGCGGTGCAAGAGCCGCAGTTCGTCATCGACTTGTGCCAGCAATTCCCCGGTCACATTATTGTTGGCATTGACGCCAAAAACGGCATGGTGGCAACCGACGGTTGGGCAGAAGTGTCCTCGGTTTCGGCGATTGAACTTGCCAAGCAATTTGAGCAAGCCGGTGTCAGCGCGATTGTTTACACCGACATTGCCCGCGATGGCATGATGACGGGGGTGAACGTGGATGAAACCGCCAAACTCGCGTCTAGCATTAGTATTCCTGTTGTCGCTTCGGGCGGTGTCACCAATATGGATGATATTAAGGCGTTGTGTGCGGTAGAAGATCAGGGAATCATGGGGGCAATCTTAGGGCGGTCGATCTACGAAGGGACGATTGATTTGGCAGAAGCCCAACGCTACGTTAACGAATTGTCCTAATTTATCCAGAAACAACACAGAGGGATGTGCGAACATCTCTCTGTTTCAAGTCAAGCAGTTTCAAAAATTACCGTTGTGCGCTGCCTATAACGTTTCCAAGTGTTTTGCAACCTGCATAAACCACGGGGTCAGTGCCGCCACCAAGGATTCACGCTGCGCCCAATCCGCTGCTCGGTAGCACAAACGCTGGGCTTGCGGCAGGGTTACACCGATGTAGTCATGCGCTAAAATTTCCTGCATATCCCACCACTCATCCCCCTCTTTTTTATAGAGGATCAAACCCAAACGGGCAGCACAATGCAACACCCCCGCAATGCAGGCATAGCGGTACGCTGCCTCCAAAGAAGCCCCATCCGCAAACTGTGGCAGGTATTCCGCCAACAACGCCTGCTCCGTCTCCGCACAAAACGGCACACTTTCATCGCACAATAGCCAGACCAGATCATCCAAACGGTTACGCGCCCCACAATTTTCCCAGTCAAACCAATACACTTGACCTGCGGTATTGACCATCGCGTTACCGGGGCGGGCATCCCATTTGACGAAACGGGGTTTGAGGGGCAGTAAAATGTCGTGAATGTCCTGCGTGGACAAGGGAGGCGCGGGGATTTTTAGTGCTTCGCCCATTTTGTGGACTTGGCGGATATGGCGCTGAATCCAGTATTGTTCAGCCCCCAACAATGGCACGGCTTGATCCAACCCAGCACGTTCGGCAGCCTGATGAATAGCCACCAAACTACTTAAGGCGGCGGATAATAAGGTTTCACAGGTTGGGCGGTCAGCGGTTGCCAAGCGGTGCGACAGGCTGTCACCTTGCAGTGACTCCTGCACCAACACAATGCCGTTAAAGTAAAACAACTCCGGCACGGGGGCAGCTTGTGGGTGCAAATGGTGCAGTACCTGCGCTTCCAGACGCGCACACCCATGCTCGGTACGGAAACTGGCAATGGCTACCCGCCCACTTTCCCAGATGACTCGGCACGCGCTGCGCTCTTCACCACCGAGAAACTCAATCTGTACGACCACGCCACCGAGATTGTCTTCGCATAATCTTGCCAGCGTGTCACAAAAGTAAGGGCGGGACTGCCAAGACCTGACACGCGCAGGGGATGAAGAGGGTTGGTTGGTGGGGGGGCGGCCATTAAGGGGAATAGTGGCATCAGACCAATACTGTACGGGGGTTTCATCATGACCGGCGATATACATGCCGAAATGAGTGGGGAAATCGCTCATACATCAATAACCTTGGGAGAGAGGAGGAGAAGCCCTCCCATCTCAAGAGGAAAAGCTAGTAATTACTTGCAGCCAGCTTTCTTGCCAGAGCCAGCTTTCTTGCCAGAGCCAGCTTTCTTGCCAGAGCCAGCTTTCTTGCCAGAGCCAGCTTTCTTGCCAGAACCAGCATTGCCGCTGTTACCACAGCTACCATAGTTGTCTTTGCCAGAACCAGCTTTCTTGCCAGAACCGCCTTTCTTGCCAGAACCAGCTTTCTTACCAGAACCGCCTTTGCTGCCACCAATATTACCACATTGCTGTTCAGCAATATTGCCCCACGCAGAGGGTGAACCGTGCGGGTTAGAGCCACAACTTGGCATAGAGCCAGTGTTGTTGCCGCATGAACCTTGGGAAGGGTTGGAAGTAACGGGTGCTGTAGTGTTGCAGCCTGTGCTTGTAACATTAAAAGTCATGATATAAGTCCTTTTACAGAGTTCCAAAAATCAACCTCTGGATAGGCTTGATTTCTTAGCCACATCCATTGGCTCAAAAGATGTCACAGAAACGTCATGCTCAACCAATCAAAGCAGGATAAACGCCAAAGCATTGCCTACCAACGGTCAATCAGCATAGGATACGGGCTTGAATTCTTAACGACAGGCCAATCTCATGGGCTTAGCCAAACGCATTATCCCCTGCCTTGATGTGAACAACGGTCGTGTTGTCAAAGGCGTGAACTTCGTCGACATCCGTGACGCGGGCGACCCGGTGGAAATCGCCGCGCGTTACAACCGTGAAGGCGCGGACGAAATCACCTTCCTCGACATTACCGCCAGTTCCGACAACCGCGATACCATCGTACACATGGTCGAAGCGGTTGCCTCGCAAGTGTTTATTCCGCTCACCGTTGGCGGCGGCATTCGCAAGCCCGAAGACGTGCGCCGCATGTTGAATGCGGGTGCGGATAAAGTCGGCATTAACACCGCTGCGATTACCAACCCCGATTTGGTACGCGAATGCACTGACTATTTCGGTTCGCAATGCATCGTGGTGGCGATTGATGCCAAGCGCGTCAATGAACCGGGCGAACCGGATCGCTGGGAAGTCTTCACCCACGGCGGGCGCAACCGTACCGGCATTGATGCCGTGGCATGGGCAGAAAAAATGGCGCAATACGGCGCGGGTGAATTGCTGGTCACGAGCATGGATCGCGATGGCACGAAAGTCGGTTTCGACCTCGGTTTAACCCGTGCGATTACGGATCGCGTAGGCATTCCGCTGATCGCTTCCGGCGGGGTTGGCAATTTGCAACATTTAGCCGATGGCGTACTCAAAGGCGGAGCGGATGCGGTGCTTGCTGCGAGTATTTTCCACTTTGGTGAATACACCGTGAGTGATGCTAAACGCTACATGGCAGCCCAAGGCATTGAGATGAGGCTGTGAATCTGATGGCAGCAGCACCCGCGCAAATCCAAATTCGCTATATTCAGGAAGAAGACCGCATCCTGATGCGCATGAATACTGTGGCTAATGAAGAATTTCGTTTCTGGCTAACGCGGCGATTTCTGGTTCGCCTCTGGCCAGTTTTGCAGGAGTCGCTGATGTCATCCCCTGCGGTCAAACAGCACAGCGATTACAGCTCCCGCCAAGCGATTGTCGCGTTTGAACACGAACGGGCGCAAAGCAAAGCCGCGTTTAATAACCCCTTCCGTGAAACCGACAACCTGCCGTTGGGCAAAGACCCGTTGCTGGTGGTGAAAGCGGGCTTTCGTCACAAAGAGAACGGCGCGTTGCAAATTGCTTTCAAAGACAACCATGATAAAGGTGTCGATCTCAACTTGAGCAACGAGCTATTGCACTTGCTGTGCAAGTTATTGGACGATGCGGCACAACAATCCGACTGGAAAATGACGGCTTTGTTACCAAACATTACCGAAACCGCTTCATCAGTCGCCGCACACCAATTGAATTAGGTATACTCCAGCCCCATGATGAATGATAACGTACTTGCACAACTTGCCGAGGTGCTGGAAAGCCGCAAACAAGCGGAGCCAGACAGTTCTTATGTTGCCAAACTCTACGCCAAAGGGCTGGATGCGATCCTGAAAAAGATCGGCGAAGAAGCCACCGAAACCGTGATGGCAGCCAAAGACGGCGAAAAAGACAAAATTGTGTATGAAGTTGCAGATTTGTGGTTTCATACATTGGTATTACTGGCACAGCAGGGCTTACACCCCGATGCGGTACTGGAAGAATTAGCCCGACGCTTTGGCGTCTCCGGTCTGGTCGAAAAAGCCAGCCGCACACATTAACTTAAGGAGAAACGAAATGGGTTTAGGTGGCATCAGTCCTTGGTCATTATTACTGATTCTGGTCATTATCCTTCTATTGTTTGGCACTAAACGCTTACGCAATATGGGGAGTGACCTTGGTGAAACCTTCAAAAACTTCAAAAAGTCCATGAAGGACGGGCAGGAAGAAACCTCAGAACAAGTCCCACAACAACCACCGAACAATATCCCCGGTGGACGTGTAATCGATGCGGAAGCAAAAGAAAAAGACAAGGTGTAACCCCGATACTCATGCTAGGGTCATACCATGTTTGAAGCCAGCTTCTTTGAAATGCTTGTTGTCGGGGTCATTGCCTTATTGGTGATTGGCCCCGAACGTTTGCCCGGTCTTGCTCGCAAAGCTGGGCGTTTGCTTGGCAAAGCACGTGCCTTTATTGCCACTACCCGCACCGATATTGAGCGCGAGTTACGCACTGAAGAAATGCGCAGCATGTTGAGCAAACAGGAAGAAGAAATTCGTTCTTTGCGTGATCTGATGCAACAAAACACCACCGACGTTCGCCACAGTATTGAAGACGCCACCAAGCCACATGACGAAAAATCCTAACACGCCTCACTCCGAAGGCGAGGAACTCGGTTTCCTGCAACACCTGCTGGAATTACGTGACCGTTTATTGCGCATGGTGCTAGCAATTGGCATTGTGTTTTTGATTCTGATGCCATTTGCTCAAGATTTATACAACCTGTTATCGGATCCGCTGGTTCGGCATTTACCAGAAGGACAAAAACTGATTGCTGTCGGTGTAGCCTCACCCTTCTTTATCCCTTACAAACTCGCATTGATGGTGGCGTTTGTGTTGGCATTGCCTTACGTGCTGTATCAAGTGTGGGGATTTATTGCCCCCGGACTGTATCAGCACGAAAAGAAAATTGTCACACCGCTATTACTCTCCAGCGTGGCACTATTTTATACCGGCATGGCATTTGCCTATTTCTTAGTACTGCCGATGATGTTTAGCATCCTTCCAGGCTTCGCTCCCTCTAATGTCGATGTTACCCCGGATATTGCCGAATACCTCGATTTCGTCATGATGATGTTCATGGCATTCGGCATTGGCTTTGAAATGCCGGTAGCGACCATTTTATTAATCACCACTGGCATCACTAGTCGAGAAACCCTTAAACAATCAAGACCGTATGTAATAGTCGTCGCTTTTATCGTCGGCATGTTTTTAACGCCACCCGATGTGCTATCACAGGTGATGTTAGCTGTGCCCATGTGGTTACTGTTTGAAGTGGGTTTGCTTGCCAGCCGCCTGTTTGATCAACGCATTGCCGAAGCGAACGCGGAAAAAGAAGACCGCGAGAAACTCGAATACCAACGTGAAATCAAACCACCAGCAGCACCCACGACTACAGCAGCGGCAACAGGTGCAGCAGTGACAACTGCCTGGGAAAATGATCAGTACATTTTCGAGGAAACTGCTCCAGTCCAATCTACCGATGATGAAGCTTTCCGCCCCTTGACTGATGAAGAAATGGAAGCTGAATTAGAACGCATGGATGCCGAATTCAAACGCATGGAAGAAAACTTCCGTCAGCAGGAAGAAGACGGCAAATCAAGCTGAGTGGGCATTCAACATATTGTCTTCGTCACTTGGCTCAACCGGGTCAAACACGTCGCGGAAGCTGGCATAGCTGGCTCCCGTGACTACCGGAATCAACACCTATTACGTGACAGTTCATTGACGAGAGTAACGTTTTTTACAAGTCCATTCCACAAGCCAAATTAACTGATTACCTGTTACAATGCATGACTTCACGACAGACTGTATGATGAGAGCAAACAGTGAAACCAAGACACCCAAACGTACCTCGCCGTAAAACCATTCTGGTGATTCTGGATGGTTTCGGCGTTAACCCCAGCAAACGCTTTAATGCGGTACACGAAGCCGACACGCCCAATTTTGACCGCTATTTCGGCAGTTACCCCCATACCACGCTGCAAGCATCAGGGCGTGCTGTGGGGCTACCGGATGGGCAAATGGGCAATTCCGAAGTCGGGCACATGACCATTGGCTGTGGCACAATTTTACGTCAGGATTTGGTGCGTATTGAAGATGCGATTGAGGATGGCAGTTTCTACAAAAACCATTCCCTGCTGAATGCGCTGGAAAGTGCCAAAGCCGACAAACGCCCACTGCATTTACTCGGTTTAGTGTCGGACGGCGGCGTACACAGCCACATGACACACATTATCGCCCTACTGAAAGCCTGCATGGAACACAATGTAAAGCCGGTGTTGCATGTCATTACCGACGGGCGTGACACCGCACCTAAAATTGCCAAGCAATTTATCCAGCAAATCCAGCGGGTGATGGAAATGACCGGCGGTGAAATTGCCACCGTCACCGGTCGCTTTTACGCAATGGATCGGGATAACCGCTGGGAACGCACCAAACTCGCGTGGGACGCGATGGTGCAAGGCATCGGCACACCCGCCAGCAGCGCCTTGCAAGCGGTGGATGATGCGTATGCCGCTGGGGAAACCGACGAATTCATCAAACCGCGCATTATGCCGGGTGCTGAACGCATCCAAAGCAATGACACCGTGCTGTTTTTCAACTTCCGCAATGACCGTCCGCGCCAGATGGCGAAAGCCTTAGCTGACCCGGACTTTGCCGATTTTGACCGGGGTGAATTTGAGCCGGTTTCGCTCACCACCATGACGGAATACGACAAACGCCTGCTTGCCCCCGTCATTTTCTCACCCGAACGCCCAGCAACCAACTTGGCGCAAACCATCAGTTTAGCGGGCTTGAAGCAACTGCATTGTGCAGAAACCGAAAAATACGCCCACGTTACCTTCTTCTTCAATGGCGGGCGCGAACGCACGTATGCGGGCGAAGAGCGTATTGTCATCCCCTCACCCAAGGTGGAAACTTACGACGATCAGCCGGAAATGAGCGCGAAAGAAGTCGCTGACACCATTATCAGTGCGATTGAGCAGGACAAATATTGCTTCATCGTGGTGAATTTCGCCAACGGTGACATGGTAGGTCACACCGCTGTCCCCGGTGCAGTGATTAAAGCCGTAGAAGCACTGGATCGTGAAGTCGGGCGCTTATTGGATAGCGCAGTTGCTCACAATTACTCGGTGATTTTGACCGCTGACCACGGTAACTGCGACGAATACATCGACCCGTTGACTGGCGAACCCAATACCCAGCACACCGTTTACCCCGTGCCATGCCTCATTATGGATAAATCCAACTGGCGGCTATCGACTGAAGGCGGCTTGAGCAATCTTGCGCCGACGGTATTGCACTTAATGGGGCTGCCCAAACCGGATGGGATGAAAGGCAAATCGTTATTGCTGGAAGAATTACCACGTTAACACTCACTGCTAAAATGCCTCTTATGTTTTCATAGGAGGCACTATCCAAACATCAATTACGCCTGCTGCAATAAACCATTCAACACCTTCAAATTACGCTGCAAATAGCAGGTATTACCACTCAAGTGCGCGTAAGCTGTACTTTGGCGAGCATAATTGATTGCGGCTTGTATATCCCCTCTGACTAACATTTTCTGATGTAAATGCGAAGCTAATTCACTAGCAGTTACCCAATTTTTACCCTCCACTTCTATATCAAGATTCTGCTGGGCTGTGAAAGCCTCATCATCAGAATTAGCTGAGGTATCAAGCACAATATCTATACCAGATTTAAGCATAAATGTACTACACCCGGACTGTTGGACACGGATCAACTCTTGAATTTTTGTAACTACTCAGTCTCCTAAAAAATCAGCTACACTATCGATATGAACCAGCTACCCCGCCCAACACGAGAAAGTCTCCAGCAGTTAAGCCACGCCGAATTGGTGGAGTTAGTGTTGACGCTTTTTGACCGTATTGATCAGTTGACCGCCCGCGTGAATGAGCTGGAAGCACAGCTCAACAAAAACAGTAAAAATTCACACAAGCCCCCGTCATCGGATGGACTGAAACGCCAACCCGCACAGCCGCGTCAGCTTGGACAACGCCCAAAAGGTGGCCAGCCAGGTCATAAAGGGCATAGCCTCGTGATGCACCCATCACCCGATCACGTGGAATATTACGGTGTTGCCGGGCATTGCGACTGTGGTTTGCCGCTAACCGAAGCCCTGATTGAGACAGGTGAATGTCGGCAACAGTGGGACATTCCCGAACCCCAAATCGTGGTCACGGAACACCGCCAACTGATTTGCACGTGTGGTTGTGGCAAGGTTCATAAAGGCGAATTCCCGGCAACACTCGCCCCTTACATCAGTTACGGCGCACGTTTAAAGGCCTATACGGTGGGTTTGGTACAAGGTCATTTCATTTCGCTGTCACGGGCAAGCGAGATTGTATTCGACCAATACGGTGTTAAGCCTTCCGATGGCAGTGTGCAGCACTGGATCGGTCAGGCGAGTGAAAACCTGACGGCCACTTATACAGCTATTCAGAACACCATTAGTAGCAGCGACGTGGCTCACTTTGATGAAAGCGGAATGCGGGCGCAAGGCAAAACCCAATGGTTGCATGTAGCCGCAACACCCGAAGCCGTTTACTACACTGCCCATGCACGGCGCGGATACGAGGCCATGACAGCGGCGGGAATCCTGCCGGTATTCCAAGGCGTTGCGGTTCATGACCATTGGAAACCGTATTTCCGCTTTGATCAGGTGGTACACAGCCTTTGTGGGGCGCATCTGCTGCGGGAGTTGAACTACTTTGATGAAACCCTCAAACATCAATGGCCTGCACAACTCAAACAGGTCTTGATTGATGCTAAGACCGCAGTGGCTGAAGCAAAAGACGCGCAACAAACGGCATTGTCGCTGGAGCAAATGACTGAACTCAAGCAACGTTATGACCAATGGGTGAATCACGGACTGTTGATTTTCCCTGAACAACCTAAAATCAACCCTAAACAAGGCAAAGCCAAACAAGACCCCGCCAGAAACTTGTTATGCCGTCTACGTGACTTCAAGGATTCGGTGTTGCAGTTCATTCAGCGGTTTGATGTACCGTTTGACAACAATTTGGCTGAACGAGCCGTTCGACCCGTCAAAGTTAAACTCAAGGTGGCGGGTGGATTCCGCGCAATGGGCGGTGCGGAGGCTTTTTGTGTTATCCGTTCCGTGTGGGAAACCGACAAGATTCAGGGGCGAAATCCGTTTGAGTCTCTCAGAGCGGTTTTTGGATAGACTGAGTAGTTACGAATTTTTTGCCAATCTTCATAAAACTTACGCTTAAAGTTTTGGACAAAATACTCGCGCACCGAGACAGGCATTTCAAGAAACTCCCCTTGTGCACTGACAGTCAACAAATCTAAGTGCCCTAAATTCTGTTTCAATTGGTTAATTCTTGATGATTTAATATTACGTAGTGGCAAGAAAACCTTAGGAAATGGGCGAGTCAATCCAGAACCTTTATAAGACAAAGCAATACGTTTTAATAAGTCCTCTATCACTTCTGTAGACAGATGATAGGAATCAGCCATACTCAGTAGATAAGCTAATGCAAGTTCAGGTGTTCTACTAAGCCATTTTTCATAAGCAGCGAGTATACGGCGTGTAACACGACCATCCTCTTTCTTGTCAAGCCAAACAGGAATGGTATCAAGTTTTGATAAATCATTGGCACATTTTTTACTTAAATAATTGCCCAATAGAGCCAGTGTTAGTGGATGATGTTCAAATAAGGCCGATACTTTGATCAAATCATCGGGTAGCCCTTTAACACCTTTCTTGTGAGCGACTTGCAAAATCCGACAAACTGAGTTGCTCAATTTTCAGCATTGACCGAACGCCGCATATTCAGCCGATTTTTTACTCAATTTGACCAACGAAACCTGAGCTTTTTCAGTTTTACCGTAACTTTTGCTAAATTTCACCCATACCGATGCGACTGCTCCTGTTTTTCAGTCAGTCTTCCCGTGTTTTTTCAAAACCAGTCGCCTTATAACAAGACACGCATCAGTTGATCAGCACTCAACACCAAAATCCCAAACATCAGGTGGCTGTAAACTTTTTGTGCGCCTTGCACCCACACATTCCGACCACCAAATTCATCCTTCAGGCGGGCATTGGTTCGTTCTACGGTGCTGCGAATTTTGTAACGCTCGGCATCAGCAGGTTCAAACGCTTCTTTCTGTCCGCCGCGAGGATTGTGATCAATCAGAGGGACATGCCCCAGATGACGGCTGTATTCGTGCAAATCAGCACTGCAATAGGCTGCATCCATCAGGTCGTAGAGACTGGTGACACGTTGGGCACTGATTTGAGAGAGTGGGATGGCTGCCCCGCTGTCGTGAAAGGAGGCGGAAGACAGAATGGCTGCTATCGGGACACCACAATCGGCGGTATCGATATGCAGTTTGTAGCCGTTCCAACTGTGCTTGTAGCCTTGGGCATTCTTCTTCGTCCCCCGGTTACACTGAACCGGTATCTCATCGAGTGCTTGCTGAAGTGACTGTTCCCGTTGGCGCTGAATCCGTGTTTGCCCTTGTTTTTTCTTTGGCTTTTCCTCGGCAACAGGCCGTTCACGTGCCTCAATGGCTGTTGAATCCCGACACAGGTGGCCGATCAGCGCATCGCCCAAATACGTTTTCACCAACGTTTCATGCACACGTTCCGCTAAACGCTGTTCAGCAAATTCAGCGAAGGCACGTGAAAAGGTGGATTCGGAAGGCAGTTTCTTGGTCAGGGGAAACCCGCAGATGCGTCGCAGGGAGCGATCGTTTTGCAGCCGGTCAATGAGTGCTCGCGTATTGACAATATTGAGCACGCTTTTGGCGACAAAAGCATTGGCAAACCAAGATCGCTCCGTCGCTGGCCGTCCAGACCCATCACGAAAAGAGCGCACAAAATCTTCAATGCGCGTCAGCTCCAGTACGTGAATGAGTTTTTCAAGCTTGGGGGTCAATGTGCCAAAGGCATCATTGAAGCAAGGTAGTATTTCAATTTGCAGCAAACTCCAGCGTTGTGCAATCAGGGCGCGTTCGGTAGAATTCATAGCGTGGGCTTAATGGTTGTTTTGACGCTTCTATTATCGCCGAAAACGGCAGCCCACACTTCTTTTTTCCTTCAGATGAAGGAAGGTTCACGCTGAAAATGTAATTTTGCAAGTGGCTCTTGTGTAACAGTGCAGCTCCATTTTTGAATGAGAAATTATTAAGTGTCAGGTGATAAACCGCAGAATGCTTCCATTCTTGCATATTGGCAAATGACCGAGTTATTAAGAGACACAATCCTGCATTTACCGAAGCGAGCTGTTTTAAAAACATATCAAAACAAATATAGGAATCACCATCATTGATAGTAGAAGCATTATCCAACATACTCTCAGGTATATTATCAAGAATCAGTAAAACTTTTGTATGCTGCAAGCGTTTGATCAGTAAATTTACCTTAGTCAAACAATCATGATGACTGAAATCAGGCTCTTCCAACCATTCAAGCATATGGTCAATAAAAACAGCGAACACCCCATGAAAGGGAAATTTTTCAACCTCATGAGAAAATCTCCAATGATAAATTGGCACATTATCATTGTTTGGCGCACCATATTGTAACCAATGTTGAATCAGTAGTGTTTTACCTACACCACTTGAACCCATCACCCAAACAATATTAGAGCCACTTGCAAAATTACATTTTCAGCGTGAACCTTCCTTCATCTGAAGGAAAAAAGAAGTGTGGGCTGCCGTTTTCGGCGATAATAGAAGCGTCAAAACAACCATTAAGCCCACGCTATGAATTCTACCGAACGCGCCCTGATTGCACAACGCTGGAGTTTGCTGCAAATTGAAATACTGCCTTGCTTCAATGATGCCTTTGGCACATTGACCCCCAAGCTTGAAAAGCTCATTCACGTACTGGAGCTGACGCGCATTGAAGATTTTGTGCGCTCTTTTCGTGATGGGTCTGGACGGCCAGCGACGGAGCGATCTTGGTTTGCCAATGCTTTTGTCGCCAAAAGCGTGCTCAATATTGTCAATACGCGAGCACTCATTGACCGGCTGCAAAACGATCGCTCCCTGCGACGCATCTGCGGGTTTCCCCTGACCAAGAAACTGCCTTCCGAATCCACCTTTTCACGTGCCTTCGCTGAATTTGCTGAACAGCGTTTAGCGGAACGTGTGCATGAAACGTTGGTGAAAACGTATTTGGGCGATGCGCTGATCGGCCACCTGTGTCGGGATTCAACAGCCATTGAGGCACGTGAACGGCCTGTTGCCGAGGAAAAGCCAAAGAAAAAACAAGGGCAAACACGGATTCAGCGCCAACGGGAACAGTCACTTCAGCAAGCACTCGATGAGATACCGGTTCAGTGTAACCGGGGGACGAAGAAGAATGCCCAAGGCTACAAGCACAGTTGGAACGGCTACAAACTGCATATCGATACCGCCGATTGTGGTGTCCCGATAGCAGCCATTCTGTCTTCCGCCTCCTTTCACGACAGCGGGGCAGCCATCCCACTCTCTCAAATCAGTGCCCAACGTGTCACCAGTCTCTACGACCTGATGGATGCGGCCTATTGCAGTGCTGATTTGCACGAATACAGCCGTCATCTGGGGCATGTCCCTCTGATTGATCACAATCCTCGCGGCGGACAGAAAGAAGCGTTTGAACCTGCTGATGCCGAGCGTTACAAAATTCGCAGCACCGTAGAACGAACCAATGCCCGCCTGAAGGATGAATTTGGTGGTCGGAATGTGTGGGTGCAAGGTGCGCAAAAAGTTTACAGCCACTTGATGTTTGGGATTTTGGTGTTGAGTGCTGATCAACTGATGCGTGTCTTGTTATAAAGCGACTGGGTTTGAAAAAACACGGGAAGACTGACTGAAAAACAGGAGCAGTCGCATCGGTATGGGTGAAATTTAGCAAAAGTTACGGTAAAACTGAAAAAGCTCAGGTTTCGTTGGTCAAATTGAGTAAAAAATCGGCTGAATATGCGGCGTTCGGTCAATGCTGAAAATTGAGCAACTCAGTTTGTCGGATTTTGCAAGTCGCTCATTAGTATCTGAAGTTTTATAAACTTCATCTAACTGATTAAACTCAACTTCTCGACCAACCATTAAATTGGACACAATGCGGCCTGAAGAAGTGTTATACAGTTCTGCCTGCTTGTGATGTAATAGCGACTCCATAAAACTCTCCCGGACAATCTGATGGAAATACTCGTCAATGGCGCTTCACACATAGTGCCGGTAGCTACGACAATGACACAATTGCTTAACATTCTAACGTTGCAAGACAAACGACTAGCGGTCGAAATCAATCAGGAACTGTTGGTACGCAGTCAATTTGACACCTTCGTACTACAACCCCATGATACGGTTGAAATCGTCCACGCCATCGGTGGCGGTTAACCATAAGGAACTAGCAATGCAGTACACACCTACTTCTCAGGACACCCTCACCATTGCAGGCAAGGAATATTCATCCCGCCTGTTGGTTGGCACCGGCAAATACAAAGACTTAGCAGAAACCCAAGCCGCCACCGAAGCCAGCGGTGCGCAAATTATTACCGTCGCGATTCGCCGCACCAACATCGGTCAGAATAAAGACGAACCCAACCTATTGGATGTGATTTCCCTAGATAAATATACCCTACTGCCCAATACCGCAGGCTGTTACAACGTCGAGGATGCCGTGCGCACTTGCCGCTTAGCACGTGAATTACTGGATGGTCACAAGCTGGTCAAACTGGAAGTGCTGGGCGATGCCAAAACCCTTTACCCTGACACGATTCAAACCCTGAAAGCGGCTGAAATTCTGGTAAAAGATGGCTTTGATGTCATGGTATACACCAGCGATGACCCGCTGATTGCGCGTCAATTGGAAGAAATCGGCTGTGTGGCTGTCATGCCGCTGGCAGCACCGATTGGCTCAGGTTTAGGCATTCGCAACCCATATAACATCCTTGAAATCATTGAAAACGCTAAGGTTCCGATTATCGTGGATGCCGGTGTTGGCACGGCTTCAGATGCAGCGATTGCGATGGAAATGGGCTGCGATGGTGTGCTGATGAACACCGCCATTGCAGGCGCGAAAAACCCCGTGCTGATGGCTTCCGCCATGAAAAAAGCCATTGAAGCTGGGCGCGAAGCCTTTCTTGCCGGGCGGATGCCACGTAAACGTTATGCCTCCGCTTCCTCACCGCTGGAAGGCACGTTCTTCTAAACACTGGCAGAGTCATGGATACAACAGCAGCACCGCATCGCGCCATTAAGAGTTTCGTCTTGCGGCAAGGTCGCGTCACCAAGGCGCAGGAAGAAGCATTAACGAATCTATGGCCGATTTTCGGCATCGAACCCAGTGACACGCCGCTCGACTTCCCCACCCTATTCGGGCGCGTTGCCCCGGTAACGCTGGAAATCGGCTTTGGCAATGGTGATTCCCTCGCACAAATGGCAGCCGCCGCGCCGGAACGTGATTTCATCGGCATTGAAGTGCATACCCCCGGTGTGGGGCATTTGCTCAAACTGATCGGCGATCAGGGTTTGCAAAATGTGCGGGTGATGAATACCGATGCGGTCGAAATCCTGCAACAACGCATCCCCGTCCATTCGCTGGATCGGGTGCAACTGTTTTTTCCTGACCCTTGGCACAAGAAAAAGCACCACAAACGCCGCATCGTGCAAGCACCGTTTGTCAACCTGATTGCAACACGCCTACAGATGGGCGGCGTGTTCCATTTAGCGACGGATTGGCAGCCTTACGCCGAACACATGGCGGAAGTGCTGGAAAACAACTCTAATTGGCTAAATTTAGCCCAAAACACCCCTTATTCGCCACGCCCGGATAGCCGCCCACTCACAAAATTTGAGCAACGCGGCTTACGTTTAGGTCATGGCGTGTGGGATTTACTCTACACAACCGTACATCCAACCCATTTATAGGCAAATCCAAGCCTTTTATCAGAATCCGAATTGCGTTCATGAGTGCTCTGACGGAAACTAAACACACACGAAGACAAACACAAAAACGTTTAGTTTCAATATCTTATAACAAGGAGCACTTTTATGAAAGCCATTCGCCACACATTAGTCCGTACCATGACGGCTACCGTTGCCTTCTCTGCTTTAACACTGTTCAGTATGGAAGCCAGTGCTGCCGTTCAATACCGCATTGGTTTTGACGCTGCCAGCAACAATTATACGGTTTACATGACCCCCGACTCCACGCCTAACCCGGATATGCTGTTATCTGCACAAGTCACACTCGTCGTACCACACTCAAGCAATAACGCCTTTTCCGTGGATAATATTACCAGCCATATTAACGGCGTGAATTGGATGGATCATTCACGGGTGGATGCACCCAGTGAAAACACTCAAGCCGACTATGTATCATTAGGCTATTACTTCAGCGGTTCCGGTGTTCCGAACTTTGGTTGGGTAGCAGGTCAAGAAAAGAAAATCCTGAGCTTTACCAGCAATCAAGGCTGCGTAGCCGGGGTCAAACTGATCGACAACCAAGATGCCTTTAGCCAACTGCCTAACTCGGCTGGCACTAACCCTGGCAACGACTTCTTAAACCTCGGCTGGCAAATGAGCAATGCGTATACCGGCAATTACGGTGGTGCTGTGACCTGTGATGCGCCTACGCCAGCGTGTGATGCCAGCCAAGACCAAGCCACGCTGGATACCATCGCAGCATTGGAACAACGTTTACAAACCGTTACCAACCCTAACACCAAAAAAATGCTGTTGGGTCAAATCCAACGCTTGCGTGACAGCTTGGTATGCCAATGAATCTAGCAGCAAACCGCCGGACAGTAGCAGTCCGGCGGTGAACGGGTACGGTAAAGCATTTAATTTCCCGCCTACTAGGGTAAAATACGGCCTTTGTGAAAAACACTAGCTACCAGCACAAGGTCATCATGCACGCAAATGCCTACATCCTCACCGTCACCTGCCCCGCCAAAACGGGTATTGTCGCTGCTGTCACCAGCTTTTTAGCAGAATCCCAATGCTACATTACCGAAATGGCGCAATACGATGACGAGATGACCCAGAAATTTTTCTGCCGGATTATGTTCCGCCGCGATAGCCAGTTATCCCCCACGATTGAAACACTGCGCCAACAATTTGCGGTGATTGCCGGAAATTTTGCGATGCAGTGGGGCATCACCAATGCCACCCGCGCCACCCGCGTGGTGCTAATGGTCTCCAAGGCGGATCATTGTTTGGTGGATTTGCTGTACCGCAAGAACAAAGGCGATTTGAATATGAACGTCGTCTGCGTGGTTTCCAATCACATGGAGTTACGTTCGTTGGTGGAACGTGAAGGCATCCGCTTTGTATGCTTACCCGTCGACAAAACCAATAAAGCCGAACAAGAAGCGCGAATGTTGGAAATTGTCGCTGACACCCAAGCCGAATTGGTGGTGTTAGCGCGTTACATGCAAATTCTTTCCGACGACGCCTGCCGGAAATTGGCGGGCATGTGCATCAATATCCACCACTCATTCCTGCCCGGATTCAAAGGCGCACGCCCTTACCACCAAGCCTACGACCGTGGGGTGAAACTGATTGGGGCTACCGCGCATTACGTCACTTCAGATCTGGATGAAGGCCCGATTATTGAGCAATCGGTAGAGCGCGTTGACCACACCTACCAACCCGAAGCCCTCGCTGCCTTGGGGCGTGACCTCGAAAACAGTGCCCTCGCCAAAGCCGTGCGGCTACACATTGAGCGGCGCGTGTTTATGGATGGCAATAAAACCGTGGTATTCAAATAAGCCGTTCAACCTAAACGTTTCATCAAATAGCACAGGCAATCTTGCCGGATAACAGTTTCATCCAGCGTCAGCATCGCAGGCATTAGCGGCTGCTTGAGTTGGATGCGCCCTTGCTGACGGGTGAAGAAATGCTCCCCGACTTCGACACCTTCATCATCCCAAGCGTGTAAGCGAGCGTGCGGATGGGCAGTGGTAGCAAACGCCGTCCCCGCTGGTAATTCCGAGAAATTGTAATGGTCGAGTGCCGGTAACAGTTGAATATCCACCATCGGATCAATAAAACTGAAACTGTATTGTTCCGGCAATGTCACCCGTGCCACCGTTTGGTAAATCTGCATGTCGTGCGGCGGTAGCGGGTGATCGGGCAATTCCTGCAAATGCAATACCGCATCCAAAAATTCCAGCACATGCTCAACCCCGTGCGCCACACCGGGTTTGCCACACTCCACCGTCACTGCCGGGCAATGCGGCGCAAACGCCATCGACTGCACCCCACGCGGCGTTTCAAAATACACCGCAATATTGGCGAACAACCGCGCCAATTGCAGCGCACGATTATCCAGCACATTGACGCAGCCGTAATGCGGATTTTTACCGGTATTATTGTGAACGTCGATGCTGGCAAACAAACCTTTGCCCAGCATAATGTCGGTCACTTGCACCATTAAGCGGGTTTCATCGCAATCCCCTAACGCGCTGCCCGGCCACACCCGGTTATAATCGGGCTGACCTTGCAAACGGCGTTTCCCGAACGTCGCCGCTTCGATATTGCCGAAAAATACCGAAAGTGAACGCGGTAACGCTTGCGTCTGGTACTTCTGTAACAGTTGCTGAATGGCGAAAAAACCTGTGTCTTCATTGCCGTGCAATAGCACCGAAATAAACACACGCGGCTCACGCTTGCCCTGCAAATGCAGCAGCGTTGGGTTCGGCATCAAAGTGTGCAAGTCACGCGGACTGCGCAACGCAAAAAAGCCCGCTGGTAAGGTATCCAATTCAGTCAATGTCAGCATGTGTGGTTATTCTCAATCCATAGCCCAAGTGTGAACAGGTGTGTGAGTACGCTGCAAGCGCACATAATCCAGCAATAGCCGGTAAAAACTGCCCTGAGTCCGCGCCAGATGACGCTGTTGCCACACTGCCCCGGTTTGCCCAGTTTCAATCCGTGCTGCAATAACACTCAGATAATGGCGAATATCCACCTCCGCAATTCCCAATTGTGCCAAACCTTCTGCTGCTTGCGGCAACAGCTCATCCAACATCAATGGCGGAACCTGCCATTCCTGACGCTGCCAACGCAATGTGGCATCCAAGCCCACCCGTGCCGCGTTATAGAAATTTTCACGCGCAGTGGCAAATGCCATTGGCAAAGGTTCGCCAGCACACAATTGCGCCGCGATATACTGGGTCAACCCGTAAAATAACGCCGCATTCGCCAGCATATCCGGCACGCTAGGGCCTGCGGGCAAAATGCGGTGTTCGAGACGAATATGCGGCGTACCGTCAGGATCAAACCCCACCAGCGGGCGATTCCAGCGCCAGACCACCCCATTATGCAAGCGTAAGTGGGCAAAGCGTTCGGCGGGTTCATCCAACAACTCCGGCAATAACACGGGGTAAATGTCGCGGTTTTCCTCAAAACATTCCGCAATACTGCTGTCTGCAAACCCCGAACCGAAACTCACCCGTGCCGGACTCTCACGCCCGGCATCCACCGCTTGCTCAAACACCGGAATCCGCGTTTCCTGCCACAAGGCACGCCCGAACAGAAACGGCGAATTCCCCGCCACCGCCATAATCGGTGCCGAGGTAATCAGCGCCGCGTTATAGAAATGATGGGCAACGTCTGCCGACACTTGCCAATGCACCTGAAACGAAGTCGTCACCGCCTCCAGCATCACGCTATCGTGGTGAATATGCAGCGATTCGCGCCCGTCAATTGCCATGCGTAACGGTCGCCCCTGCCGCGCTTTGAGGATTTCAGCATTCAACACATGGTAGCGGTTGGAATCGGTCATGGTTGCCAAACCAAAATCACTTTGCGCGGCACTGGGTAAAATGCCGATCAGCACTAAGTTTGCATCGAGGGTTTGCGCTGCCGTATTGGCACGTTCCAGCAATTCGCGCAGGGAAGTTTCAAATTCAGACAGCGCCAACGCCGTCAGCGGACGCGGGGGTGTATTCAGCTCAATATTAAATTTTGCCAGTTCCGTGGTCGCCAACGAGCTGTTTAAGGCGTGTAAAAAAACGGTATTGCAGGACAAGGGGCGTAAGTGTACATCCGTGAGCCAGCCTTCCAACTCAAAGCCACCCATGGAGGGTTGCTTGGAAAACCTCCCTGCCGTTAGCTGCTCGCGCAGCAAGCGGGTTTCAACATCCAAACGCCGCGCGTATTCTCGCCAGTCTTCAGGACTAAAATGGTCATGTGCAATTTCCTGCCCCATCTGTCACCTCCCGTCAGCATGGTTTGATTATGCCACGTTTACCGGCTTAGTGATTGATACTCGTCAGCAAGGCAGTTCTTCATTGGGAGGAAGTTGCAAGAAAAAGCCATTCTCCTGCATCACCCGCCGTACTTCGCTGGCTGCAACCTTGAATTGCAACTGGCGTTCATCGTCCAGAAAAAACTCAAACGAAAACTCAGGCACACCAAAAATCTTCAATAAAACCTCAGGGACTCGCGCAAAATTATCCTTTTCCGGCAGGAACAGGAAAGACCCTTGTTTGCGCCGACTGCGGTAAACGTAGCATTGCATGACGTTACTCCTTGCCTTGTTCGTGTGTCATCAGCGCCGCCTCGCGGATGTCAGCAGTTTTCAGAGTGCGCGTCACCGTGCCACCGTTCAAGCGCTCCTCCAAACCAATCTCATTGGCAGAGGCAGCCACCAGCTTGCCTTCACGCTTGCGCCCGTCTTTCTGCGTAATGCGCACGTATTGCCCGATATTGTCCGACAATTTACCCAGTTCAATCGGCTTGAACACCACGTGGTATAAAGCACTAGAAGGTAAGCTTTTCGCCCCCGCCAACACATCCGCCGGTTTGGGCGCAGGAGCAGGCGCAGGAGCAGGTGCAGGAACTGAGGCTGCTATGGCAACCGCTGGCTGCTCAGCACGGGCATTGGGAGGAATGTCAATGGTATGCGTGACTGGTGCGGCTTCTGCTGGGGTTTCCTCCGCCTGCGGTGCAGCACTCACCGGCGCAGACACATTCATCCCCATTGCTTGCGCATGACGGTACACATGCTGGTTCGCACCCGCAAACCATGCCACCGCCGCCAGCAATATACCGATAAAGCTGGTTAGCACCCAACCAGATACCCGATGCCACATCGCAGGCAAAGTCAACACATTAACGCCCGGAATCAATGCCACCAAGCCAGTAACCGGATGCCGCTGGAAACACAAGCCCGCCATGACCAACCAACCCAGCAAAAACAACACCGCGCCTAACAGCAGTACGCCTAACAATACGTATTCCATGATTTTCCTATTTGCCCCGAATTAATCTTCGAGGTAAGTATAACCGATTAAACCCGCTTCTATTTCACGCAATAGCATTTTTTGGCGCTCAGAATCGTCCACGGCAGCGGCCAGTTTACGGCGGCATTGCGCCAGCAAATCTTTCGGCTCGAAATGCACATAGCGCAACAGCTCATCAATGGTGTCACCGCGTTCCGGCTCGGATAACTTATAACTGCCATCCGGCAACAATTCCACATTGATGGAATCGGTGTCGCCAAACAGGTTATGCAAATCACCGAGGATTTCCTGATACGCGCCCACCATAAAAATCCCCAGCAAATACGGCTGATCTTTTTGCAGCGAATGCAGCGCCAGCGTACTTGCCAGCCGCCCGCTTTCGACGTAATGCGACACCGTACCGTCCGAATCACAGGTCAAATCTTGCAAGGTGACACGCCGATCTGGGTTTTCCTGCAAGCGGTGCAGCGGCATAATCGGGAAAATCTGCTCAATCGCCCAGGCATCCGGCATCGACTGGAACAGCGAGAAATTGCAGAAATACTTATCCGCTAACTTTTCCTGCAAGCTGGTTTGAATTTCCGGCTCTAAGGCTTCAAACAGTTCCGGCTGGCTGAGCAATTTGCGGCAAATCGCACGATGGAATTCTTCCGCCCTAGCCC
Source organism: Candidatus Thiothrix putei (assembly GCA_029972225.1). NCBI lineage: Bacteria > Pseudomonadati > Pseudomonadota > Gammaproteobacteria > Thiotrichales > Thiotrichaceae > Thiothrix > Candidatus Thiothrix putei. The sequence continues at coordinate 707,640 of CP124756.1, read as the reverse complement.
GCTGGTTGAGGTCGATCGAACCGTGCGCGTACATGCCGTGCGCCTCGTCCAACCAATACGCCGCGTCGTGGTAGATTTCTGAAGGCGGTAAGCGCTTACGGTTGTGATACAGGCGGAACAGATTGTGCAAGATCATCGGGTCATCATCGTCCGGCTCACTCAGCATCGGCTGCACTTCGGGCTGTTCGGGGTCAGTGTCGATGACGTTAGTGATTAAGACCGCGTGATGGGCGCTCAAACCGCGCCCGGATTCGGAGATGAAATCGGGAAACGGCAGTTCGTATTCTTCGCACACGTCCTGCACGCTGCGCACGACGGTATTGGCGTATTCCTGCAAGCTGTAGTTGATTGAGCATTCATTGCGCGAACGGGAGCCATCGTAATCCACGCCCAACCCGCCGCCGACATCGACCACGCGAATGTTGGCGCCCAAGCGATGCAATTCCGCGAAATAACGGCTGGCTTCGCGCATTCCGCGTTGAATATCCTGAATATTGGCAATCTGCGACCCCATGTGAAAGTGCAGCAATTGCAGGCAATCGAGTTTCCCGGCGGCTTGCAACTGCTCAATCATATACAAGGCTTGTGCGGCAGAGAGTCCGAATTTGGATTTCTCACCGCCGGTGTTTTGCCATTTGCCTTTGCCGAGGGTGTACAAACGGGTGCGAATGCCGAGTAATGGCTCAATGCCCAGTTTGGCAGCTTCTTCCAGCGTTTCGGCGAGTTCTGAGGGTTTTTCCACCACGATGAAAATGCGATGCCCCATTTGCCGCCCGATCAAGGCAAGGCGTAAGTATTCGCGGTCTTTGTAGCCATTGCAGATAATGGTGCTGCCGGTGGGGGCTGAACCGAGTACCGCCATGAGTTCGGGTTTGCTGCCTGCTTCCAAACCGACTTGTGTGCCGCCGCCTTTGAGGATTTCTTGAACGACGCTGCGTTGCTGGTTCACCTTGATGGGGTAAATCGCGGTGTATTGGCTGCTTTGCCCGCAATCGGCAATCGCTTGGTTGAATGCCCCCTGCAAGCGTTGCACCCGGTCGTGCAGCACATTGACGAAGCGTACTAACAGCGGAAAGCGCATTCCATCTTCGTTATGAACGCGCATGGCGAGGGCGTGTAAATCGACTTGTTGCGCCGGGTTGCCGGGGACGCACATAGCGACATTGCCCGCTGCGTTAATATCGAAATAGCCATCACCCCAATGCTGGATGCTGTATAGGCGACGGGCGGCTTCAATGTTCCAAGTGTTGTGGGTGTACATGGTATTCCTGCTGGCGTGGGTGGCACGGTTTCAAGGTGTGCAGGATACTAGAAAAGTCGCCAAAATAAATACCCCCGCTATGGAGCCGGGGGTTAGAGGAGTCGAAGCATGGTCAGGCAATTTATTGTTATTGATGTTTAAGCCTGCTCTCTGCCTCTTGGGGCTTGCTGATAAATTTTTTATGTTGTTTCGCTGTTCTGACTGAGAAACACATTGCAATGGGTGTGCCAACGTTGGCGACTCTGATTAAGTTATTGATAAGGTTGATTGGAACTGTTTTTGACGGGAAAGAGTGCTAGGCATTGGCTTGGCAATGCTGTCAGAAAACGACAGGGTGGCGGCAGAGAGTGACAGAGGTGACAGAGACTGGCTATCCTCAGTCCGCAAACCATCAATTCCGCATGGGTACGCAAAGAAATCATCTTCGCCGAAAACAACGGACATAACGTTATTCCGCTGATGCTACCGGGTATTGAGCCTTCCGCTTTGGTGATGTGGTTTGATGAGGAACCGGTCGGGGTCAAAATTGGACTCGATCCCGGCAAACTCAACGAAGCCATGCCCCGCATCCTCGCCGCTCTCAGCGAACGCCTGCCTGACGATTTGCCCACTGAACAAACCATCGAAAACAAACCCCCTTTTGCAAAGGGGGGGGATGGAAGAGGTAAAGGAGGGGCTGGGGGAGGATTTCTCCTCTTCACCACCCGCGAACCCCTTCCCGCGCCGTTCCACCACACAGCCCGCGAGATTGTGTTGGGGGCGTTGAGCGTGACGGATGCCAAGGCGTTGGTGATGCAGGTGATGAACAACGAAGGCTTGCACCTGCGCCATGATGATCAGGGCAATACGCCGCAGGAAGTGGACGATCTATCGGGACTTGACAAATTCCCCCCATCCCCAGTCATTGACATAGATAACGCAATATATTGCAGATTTGATAGCTGAAAAGCCAATGATTCCGCACTATAATGCAGAAATGAAAACAGATTGCACATTTGAGCTTTTCCTCAACGGCGCATGGCGCAGCGTTGGCAGCATGGCCTTGCTGGAAGCGGCGGACAAAGGCTGGCAAGGCGCTGCTTACCTCGGTTATGCCGTTGACCATGCCATCCAGTACGCCGGACAACGTGATGCCACCGCCCTCTCATGGACATTTCCGGTCAACCTGACGCCCCTGCACAGCCCCCATTGGCCCGGTTTCATCATGGACTTGTTGCCCCAAGGCTACGGGCGGCAGGAATTGCTGCGTCAACTGGCCTTGCCCGAACGCGCCGAAACCAGTGCAGACTGGGCGTTATTACTCGCAGGCACTGGCAATCCGGCGGGCAATTGCCGGGTACGTGAAGCATACGACTGGCTACAATCCCGCAACACCGCCCCGCCACAAGGTTTCAGCCTGCAAGAAGTGGCGCAGCGCGGGGAACAGTTCGCCGAACATTTGGCCAACCATGGCCTGTTTGTGGCAGGTTCATCCGGCGTGCAAGGCGAATGGCCCAAACTGTTACTGACAGAAAACCACGCCGGGCAGTTTTTTCTTGATCACACCCTCCCTGATGCAGAAGCCAAGCAACACTGGCTGGTCAAGTTCGCACGCGGGCAAGACCCGCACCTGAACACGATCCTGCATCTCGAAGCGGTGTGGATGGAACTGGCGCGTTTTCTGGGGCTGCGCGTGCATGGCGCATTATTATTGCAGGAACGCGCCCTGTTCATCCCCCGTTTTGACCGGCAACGGACACCGCAAGGCTGGCAACGTCATGCCCAGGAAAGCCTGTACGCGCTCTGCCAGTGCAGCGGCTTTGGCGCACGCCTGAGCCATAACGCCGCCTGCGTCGCATTGGCTGCCGCCGCCACCGACCCCGTTAGCGAAATTGCCGAATACCTGAAACGTGACATCGCCAATGTAGTGTTGGGCAACAAGGACAACCACGGGCGCAATACCGCCATCCAGCGCCGGGAGGATGGCTGGGTGGGGCTAACGCCGCTGTTTGATTTCGCCCCGATGGTGCTGCACCCGGATGGGCTTGCCCGCAATATGCGCTGGGAAGCGGATGACTACGGCTCACCCGACTGGCGTTCTGCCATCCGTCAGGCTGCCGCAGCGGCACACTTGCCGGAGGAAACGTTACAGCAAGCTGTCGCGGTCATGATACCGCCACTGACCACGTTACCGGATTTCATGCATCATTTGGGTATTGCACCAGCAACGGTGGAACGGTTTACCTCGGCCTGCCTGAACGCAGCCAAACAACTGGAGGATTGCTGCTAATGGACAAACGTTACCACCCGCTTTCACCCAGCGAACAGTTGCAACAACGGATTGCCTTGCTGGAAAGCATCCGGCAACAGCCGGGAATGTCACTGGATCAGGTTGTGCGCCAACTGCGCACCGGTTTGCGCCTGACCGTGCCAGAATACGCACGCTTGGCAGGGGTTGCGCCGCGCACCATCCATGCCGTTGAAGCGGGCAACGCCAACCCTTCGCTCAATACCGCCAACCAGTTGTTACAGCCGTTCGGACTAAAGCTGGGCGTAGTAACGCTGTAGGTTTACCCCCCGACACCACCTCCAAAAACGCCTGCCCATACTGCGTCAGTTTACGCTCCCCAATCCCCGTAATACCCCGCATCGCCTCCAGCGTTTGCGGGCGTTCATCCGCCATTTGCAGCAAGGTGGAATCGTGGAAAATAACGTAAGGCGGCACACCCTGTTCCTGTGCCAAGCGCAGTCGCAGCGCACGCAAGGCTTCCCACAAGGCTTCCACCTCAATGGGCATGGTATCGCGGTTAAACCGAGGTTTGGCGACAGGATCACCTCGCACACGGTCACGCCGCACCCTTTCGCGCTTCTGCTCCTTGCGCAAATGCAACTCGATTTCCCCACGCAATAACGGGCGGGCATTATCGGTCAAACGCAAGCCGCCATGCCCGTCCACATCCACCGTCAAATACCCCAGCGCAATCAGTTGGCGGAAAATATTGCGCCATTCTGCATCTGAATGTTCCTTACCAATCCCAAACGTGGAAAGCTGCTCGTGGCGAAACTGGCGGATGCGTTCATCATCATTGCCCAGCAACACCTCAATAATGTAGTTGACCCCGAAACGCTGCCCAGTGCGGTACACGCACGACAAAGCTTTTTGCGCCGCCACCGCTGCCTCCCACACTTCCGGCGGATTCCGGCAATTATCGCAATTCCCGCACGGTTGCGGTGTCGGTTCACCAAAGTAGCTCAACAAGGCTTGGCGGCGGCAGGTGGTCATCTCGCACAAGCCCAACATGGCTTGCAGCTTGTGGTGTTCGATGCGCTTTTGCTGCTCGCTGGCGGTGGATTCCTGCATCATCTGCCGCAAGGTGATGACATCTTGCAAGCCATACGCCATCCACGCATTCGCAGGCAAACCGTCACGCCCCGCCCGCCCGGTTTCCTGATAATAGGCTTCGATGCTTTTCGGCAGGCTCAAATGCGCCACGAAACGCACATCCGGCTTGTCAATCCCCATCCCGAACGCAATGGTGGCAACGATGATCACACCCTCTTCGCGCAGGAAACGTTGCTGGTGATGGCGGCGCGTGTCCGCATCCATTCCCGCATGATACGGCAACGCGGTGCGCCCCTGTTGCGCCAGCCATGCGGCGGTATCTTCGACCTTTTTGCGCGACAGGCAGTACACAATTCCGGCATCTTGCGAATGGTTCGCGTCGATAAACTGCCACAATTGTTGCCGCGCCTGCTGCCCTTGCTGGATGGTGTAGTGAATATTCGGGCGGTCAAAACTGTTGACGTAAATATCAGCGCGTTGCAGGCGCAATTGCTCGATGATTTCCTGGCGGGTACGCTGATCCGCCGTCGCCGTCAGCGCAATGCGCGGCACACCGGGGAAACGTTCCGCCAGCATCGACAACTGCTGGTATTCAGGGCGGAAATCATGCCCCCATTGCGACACACAATGCGCTTCGTCGATCGCGAACAAGCTGATACCGATGGTGGTGTGCAAGCGTTCCAGCAAGGGCAGCATTTTTTCGCTGAGCAAACGTTCCGGCGCGACATAGAGCAGGTCGATGTCGCCCGCCAGCAATTCACGCTCTACCCGCTGCACCGCGCCGTAGTTGAGCGTGGAATTGAGGTAAGCGGCACGAATACCCAATTGCAGCAAGGCATCGACCTGATCCTGCATCAAGGCAATCAGCGGCGACACGATAATCCCCACGCCATCGCGCACCAATGCTGGAATCTGGTAGCACAGCGATTTGCCGCCGCCCGTCGGCATCAGCGCAAGGACATCACGATCTTGCAGCAATGAGCCGATAATATCGCGCTGGTTCAGGCGAAAATCGGCGTAGCCGTAGGTGTTGTTGAGAATGTGGTAGGCACGTTGCATAGCGCTATTGTTTCACCTTAAGGGGTTCGTAACCACTGCCATGTTGCCATACCTGTCAGTGTCATGAGTAACGAACCGACCACATGCACGCTAATAACCCCCGCTGCCCATGCCATACGCCCGTTTTGGAACAACAACATGACTTCCGCCGAAAACGTCGAAAACGTCGTCAAACTGCCGCAAAAGCCGGTGATGATCAGCAGCTTCCATTCGGGAGACAGGTTGGTGCTGGAGAAAAATGCAATCGCCAAGCCGATGGTGTAAGCACCCAGCAAATTAGCGGTGAGCGTACCCACCGCCAGATGCGGCAACAGCGTGTTGAGCTTCAAACCTAACAACCAGCGTAACCATGCACCAAGTGCTGCACCAATGGCGATGGCGAGGAAGGTTTTCCACATGAACGTTATTCCCTGAATTTTTAATCCGTATTCGATTCTGCTAGCTCCACAAGAGTGTGTCAAAGCATGATTCGACGGTAATGGTAAGGTTTTTTGCACTCCCACAACTCACACGCATACTGAGCATTTTTCATTGGGAGTTGCCCATGCCATTCCACGGTGTCTTACCCCATCGCCAACACCTGTTCCAGCCGCAACCCGTGCAAAACATTGGCGTGAACGATACTTACGCTTGGCAGCTTAATCCTGAGCATCGTCATGTTTACGACAAATTAGCACTGGCACTTGCGCAAAGCTTGCAAGCTGCGCCGTGTGGCATTGACCCGCTGAGTGCCGGTATCGACGCGACAACACCACTATTCGTCAAACCGATTACCAATTTGTTAGGCATGTCGCTGGATGCGCAAGCCACTACCGCAGGCGCTTTGGCGAGTGGGCATACGCCGTGCGCCCCCGGCTGTTTTTGGAGTGAATACTTGGTCGGCGACCACACCAGCACCGATTGTTTGGTACTCGCGGGCAAAGTGCTGTGGTTCGCGCACACGCAAGGCGCGGCTCAGAAAGACAAGCAACGCCCGATTTATTGGCATATCGGGGTACGTTTACCTGCGATAGAGCCGCTGCTTCGCGATTTGATCCAAGCCCAACTTCCCGGTTACACCGGACTGTGCAATGTAGAAATGATTGGTGGCAAGGTTATCGAAATGCACTTGCGCGGCTCCAACGGCTTCTTCGATTTTTACGGCGCACATTTTGTACCCGCTTGGGTGGAATTGGTGGATAAACGCGTCTGGCATGGGCTGGAATCCGTGCGCGAAGGCTATGTTTATTCGCTGTTTGGTGAGGGGGAATTGCCTGCGGATTATGCCGAGATTGCGGCGGTGCATGGGGTAACGGTTGTGCCGGATACGGCAACGCGGGATCGGATTGCTATTGTGTATGCGGATACGCTCGCTGCGGCAGAACAGGTCGCCATGCGCTTGTGTGGTGTGTAATTTTTCCGTCAAATAAAAACCCCACAATCATGGCGACCACCTGCTATCCGACGCAAAACGTATTACAAAGCACCAAACAATCAAGGAATGTCAGATGACTGCTGCCCTAGCTTCCGAATACCAACGCATTCGCCACCTCAGCGCGGCGATTTGCGCCCCGCTTGCCCGCGACGATTACCAGTTGCAAAGCATTGTCGAAACCAGCCCGCCGAAATGGCATTTGGGGCATGTGACCTGGTTTTTTGAAACCTTTCTGCTGCAAGCGTTTGTGAAAAATTACCAACCGTTTCGCGCTGAATACAATTACCTGTTCAACTCGTATTACCAAACCGTTGGCTCGATGCAACCCCGCGCCGAACGCGGTTTAATGTCACGCCCAACGGTGGAAGAAGTCTACGCCTACCGTGCTGCGATTGATGAGCGCATGATGGCATTGCTAAGCGACGCTGCCCCCAGTCAAGCGCAAGCCATCGCCGCACGGGTCACGCTCGGCTTGCACCACGAACAGCAACATCAAGAACTGCTGTACATGGACATTAAGCACAATTTCTGGCGCAATCCACTCCGCCCGATTTACCTCCCCAAAACCTTGCCCGTGCAGGAAGCCGCCCCGCTTGAATGGGAAATGCGCGACGGTGGCTTGATTGCAAGCGGTTTCGATGGCGACAATTTCGCCTACGACAACGAACGCCCGCAGCACAAGGTCTGGCTTGAACCCCACCGCCTCGCCTCGCGTTTGACCACCAATGCCGAATACCTCGCCTTCATCGAAGATGGCGGCTATCAACGCGCCGAACTGTGGCTGGCGGATGGCTGGTATTACCGCCAGCAACACGGCTGGCAAGCGCCCTTGTATTGGGAACAGCGGGATGGTCAATGGTACGAATTCACCCTGCACGGTTTCGAGCCGCTCAACCTTGCCGCACCCGTTGCTCACACCAGCTATTACGAAGCCGATGCTTTCGCTCGCTGGTCAGGCAAACGCTTGCCACTGGAAGCCGAACTCGAACACCAATTGCGCGAATTGCCTATCACCGGACACTTTACCGACAGCAATACCTTCCACCCGCAAGCAGGCACGGGGCAACACTACGGCTCGCTGTGGGAATGGACAGCTTCGCCCTACACCGCCTACCCGCGTTTCCAACCGCTGGAAGGCAGCATGGGCGAATATAATGGCAAATTCATGTGCAACCAGTGGGTCTTGCGCGGCGGGGCGTGTATCACGCCACCCGACCACATTCGCCCCACCTACCGAAACTTTTTTTACCCCCACGACCGCTGGCAGTTCAGCGGTATTCGTCTCGCGGAGGACGTATGAACGCTATTTGCCCCAAAGCCACCAAGGTCAGCTTCCACGATTACCAGCCAGAGTTGGACAATTTCCGGCAAACCGTGCTGCACGGGCTGGCGCACGAACACAAACAGATTCCGCCGAAATTCTTCTACGATGAACGCGGCTCGCAATTGTTTGAAGCGATTTTGGAACAGCCGGAATATTACATTCCAAACGTCGAAAAGCAGTTGTACCGCGATTATGCGGCGGACATGGCGGCGTTGATCGGTGCAGACTCCGTGCTGATCGAACCGGGTAGCGGCAGTTGCGAGAAGGTGCAGTTGTTGCTGGATGCGTTGCGCCCTGCGGCGTATGTGCCGATGGATATTTCCGGCGATTTTCTGCGCCAATCGGCAGCGACCTTGGGGGCAGCGTTCCCGTGGTTGCACGTTCATGCGGCGTGTTTGGATTTCACCCGCGAATTGCACTTGCCACAAAACGTACCCGCTGGGCGGCGCGTGGTGTTTATCCCCGGCTCTAGCTTGGGCAATTTCGATTTACCGGAAGCACAGCATTTTCTGTTCAATATTGCGCAATTGGTTGGCAAAGGCGGCGGCTTGTTAATTGGGGTAGATCGCAAGAAAGATAAAACGGTGCTGGAAACTGCGTATAACGATGCGGCAGGTGTGACGGCGGCGTTTAATCTGAATTTGTTGGTGCGTATTAATAACGAGTTGGAAGGTACGTTCGACCTCGACCAGTTTGCACATTATGCGTGCTACAACGAGGCGATGGGGCGGATTGAGATGCACCTGACCAGCCAGCAAGACCAACAAGTACAGGTATCGGGCAAAACTTTCCACTTTGCACAAGGCGAACGGATTCATACCGAAAACTCCTACAAATACCACCCGGAAGAGTTCATCGCATTGGCAACAGCGGCAGGCTTCAAATGTGAGCAACATTGGACAGATGCTGCTAACCTCTTCGGCATCTATTACTGCACCGTGTGAGCCTGTCATGCCAACACCTGAAAGCCGCTTCCCTGCCCTGCAAAACTGTTTGTATTTGAATCACGCGGCGGTAGCCCCCTGGCCGCAAGTCACCGCCGATGCTGTGCAAGCCTTTGCCGCCGAAAACGCCCGCCAAGGCACGCTCAATTACCCGCACTGGCTGACGGTGGAACAAGCCTTGCGCGAACAAGCACGTGAATTGCTGAATGCCCCCGCAGCAGGCGATATTGCGCTGGTAAAAAACACCTCGGAAGGTTTGTCATTTGTCGCCTACGGATTGGACTGGCGTGAAGGCGATAACGTGGTGGGGATTCGTCAGGAATTTCCTTCCAACCGCTATGTGTGGCAATCGCTGGCAAGCCAATGCGTGGAGTTTCGCCAATTGGATTTGAACGACCATCCCGATGATCCCGAAACGGCGTTACTGGCATTGTGCGACGCCCGTACCCGTTTGCTCAGCATTAGTGCCGTGCAATACGCCAACGGCTTGCGCATGGATTTGGCAAAGATCGGGGCATTTTGCCGCGCCAAGGGCATTCTGTTTTGTGTGGATGCGATTCAACAAATCGGTGCAATCCCGTTTGATGTGCAGCAAGTGCAAGCTGACTTTGTAGTGGCAGATGGACACAAATGGATGTTAGGGGCGGAAGGCTTGGCACTGTTTTACGTGCGCCATGAGGTGTTGGAATCTTTGCGCTTAACCCAATACGGCTGGCACATGGCAGAAGGTTTAACCGATTACACGATGGAAGACTACCAGCCTGCGCTGGATGCACGGCGATTTGAATGCGGCAGCCCGAATATGCTGGGGATTCATGCGCTGCACGCCAGCCTTGGGGTATTGCTAGAAACAGGCATGGAAACGGTGTGGGAACAGCTAAGTGCGCGGGTACAGTATTTGCTGGACGGTTTGCAAGCCTTGCCGGATATGGAAATTCTCAGTGATACGCGGGCGGAACGGCTTTCGGGTATTGTTACCTTCCGTTCGCGCACGCGCACCAATGCCGAACTGTTCCAGCACCTGCAAAATAATGGCGTATTTTGTGCGCAACGCGGTGGCGGGATTCGCTTTTCACCGCATTTTTATACGCCGTTCAGCCAGCTAGAACAGGTACTTCACTTACTCAATGCCTGACATAAGTTGTGTGTAACATTCCACTGCCGTGAATTCCTGCGTGTCTTTGGGTGGTTGCTGCGAGTCAGGCTGGTGAATCGCCAACAGATACTTCACGCCATGCGCTTGCGCCGCCCGCAGCACATGCAGATTGTCATCAATGAATAAGGAATGAGCAGGATCATAGACCTCCACTTCGCTTAACTTCTGCCAAAAATCAGGGTGCTCTTTGGGTAAGCCAAGGGAATGCGAGGTGATAATGTGATCAAAATACTGCTCTAAGGCCACATAGCCGAATTTCATCCCCACGCTTTTTTGGTGTGCATTCGTGAGTAACACCACCCGCTTGCCGCGTTTATGCAGGGATTCTAAAAAGCGTTCGACATGTGCCCGAATCTGGATACGATCCGCTACCTCGTGTTTGAGTGCCACCAAGTCCGTTCCCAAATGATTTTGCCAATAATCAAGGCAATACCACTCCAGCGTACCCTCCATTTCGGTGTAACGTTGATGCAAATAGGTACGAACTTCATCCGGCGTTGCGCCGCGCTGCGCGGCAAGGCGCACGGGCAAATGTTCTAGCCAAAAATGGTTGTCGAAATGCAAATCCAACAACGTGCCATCCATGTCCAGAAACACGGTGTTTATCTCATGCCAATTTAAATCTATTGCGTTATAATTCATTTTATGGGCTTCCACATACCACTAAAAATCGCATCATACCGGAGGATAATATGAAAAATCTGCATTTGCTGGGACTAAGCCTTTCCATCGCCGTGTTACTCGCTGGCTGTGGCGGCGGCGGTGTCAGCGGAAATAATCCCTCGAATACCGTCAGCAAACCCGCGTTAAAACAAGCGACCTCTAATGCCGAGCTAGAAGCCTTAATTAAAAAGCAAATGTTGGCAATCTACGGCACAACGCGCCCAGAAGTTTACCCCGTTGCCTACACGACAGGCAGCAGCAACTCGGCTCCCGACAGTGCCGCAGGTTCGACTCAAAGTTTTTCCAGCACCAATACCCAAGAAACCTCAGTCGATGAAGCCGACCGCCTGAAAACCAATGGTAATTATCTCTACACCGCCGCCCTCGACAAACCCATTGTGCGCATTTTCAAAGCAAATCAGGCGACGACACAAGCAGTAGCCGAACTGCCCTTGAGCAACGACACCAACACCGTGCTGACCGGGCTTTATCTGGATGGCTCACACTTGGCAGCTCTCGCTGAAGACCAACAACAAGTGGGCATTTGGGACGGTTGGTTTACGCCCAGCTATTGGCGCAACCAACAAAGTCAGGTGCACTTACTCAATGTTGCTGATCCTGCTGCCCCGGCCCAGACCAGTAAGCTAACCCTAGAAGGACAGATGATCAGCAGCCGACGCATCGGTTCGACCCTCTACCTCGCCACCCGCCATACACCCACCCTCAAAGGTTTAATCGAGTACCCGACAACGGACACCGAAGCTGCCGCCAACCGTGACTTGATCAACCAAGCGACACTCAGCGACTTTTTACCCGATTACCGCGTCAATGACGGCACAGGGCAAGAGCTGTTTGCTGCCGATGATTGCTTTATGACGCAATACAATGGCAAAGATGACTATCAAACCAGCATCATCAGCCTCTTGACCCTCGACTTGACTAGCAGCAACCCCATCCCTCAAGGCAAATGTTTCGCCGGTGATACTGAGACCTTGTACGCCTCCAGTGAGGCTATTTATTTAGCGACTACGCATTACAACTACACCACTGCACAAGTCGCTGACGCAACCGTCAGCAATACTGTTACCAACTATGACACCGCGATTACCACCGACTTGCATAAATTCTCCCTCGCCAACGGCATTACCTACCAAGGCTCAGGGCGCGTCAATGGGCACTTAGGCTGGCAACAAGACCTAAAGCCCTTCCGCATGAGTGAGCACAACGGTGTATTGCGCTTGATCACTTACACCGGTAGCTGGTCAAATCGCACTGCTTCCCCCGCCAGTTTGTATACGCTGCAAGAAAATACAGCGACCCAATCACTGGATATTCTCGCGAAACTGCCCAATGACACGCGCCCCGCACCGCTCGGCAAACCGGGTGAACAAATTTATGCGACACGGTTTCTTGGTGACAAAGGCTATTTAGTGACGTTCCAAACCACTGACCCGTTGTATTTGCTGGACTTGTCTAATCCGCGTGACCCATTCATCGCCAGCGAACTGCAAATTGATGGCTATTCCGACTACCTGCATCCGGTTGGCAACCACTATTTATTGGGGATTGGTAAAGACGCAGTAGCCGTTGCCGGAGGTGATGAGGGACGTGGCGCATGGTATCAAGGTGTGAAACTTTCCCTCATCGACATCAGCAACCCAGCCGCCCCGTATGAGAAAGAAAAGATCATTATTGGCAAACGCGGTACAGAAACCGGTGTTTCCCAAAGTCATCACGCGTTAACCACTTTGCAGCAAGGTAATAACCTGCAATTAGCCTTACCCGTTAGCTTGCATGAATCTGCCCCCAGTTACGCACCATCTGGGCCAAGTACCCACTATAGCTGGACACAAGACGAACTCTACCGACTCAACATCAACACCGTCACGGGTACTATGCAGGCACTGCCCCCCATCGTCGGCACTGTTAAAAATAGCGCCGACATTTACGGCTATTCCTACCAATGGCCTTATGACCGTTCGGTGATGATCGACACTTATGTACATTACCTGCACGGTGACAAGGTGATTAGTCAAGCCTGGTAGGTTAGAATCTGGGTATGCAAAAACCACCCAAGATTCATGCCATACACTCGGTCACTAGCAGCCGCTTATTTCACGTGGAGGAAATCCACTTGGAATTCAGCAACGGTGAACGCCGCATTTACGAGCGCCTTGCCAACCGTGGCAATGGCGCAGTGTTGATCGTGCCGCTGCTGAATGACGACACACTACTGCTCATTCGCGAATATTCGGCAGGAACCGGGCGCTACGAACTCGGCTTCCCCAAAGGCAAAGTCGAACGCGGCGAAGATGTCCTCGACGCTGCCAACCGCGAAATCATGGAAGAAGTCGGTTACGCATCGCGTGACTTGCACGTGTTGCGGCGGGTCAGCCTTTCTCCCGGCTATATGCAACATCACACCCACTTGATTCTTGCCCGCGATCTTTACCCTCATCGCGTTGACGGTGATGAACCCGAACCGCTAGAGGTCGTGCCTTGGAAATTGTCTGACGCTGCCAACTTACTGTTGCAGGATGATTTCACCGAAGGGCGCAGTTTGCTGGCGCTGTATCTGGCACAAGATTGGCTACGCACTCATACCATTGAGTAGGAAAATACCACCGTCCTACATCACCTTGGAGTGAGGCTTGCCATTCGGCATCCACTGCTAATACTCGCCGCCCAATCCATTCCACCACATGCACACACACCGCGTTGCCTACGGCGCGGTATCTATTGCTGTCCACCCCGCTGGAAATCCCTGAAGTATCTCGCACTCGGAAGGCATCAAGCGTCTGACAGACAGCATCGGCACTTCCCCGGCTGTCGAGGGTGTAAGATTCGCCGTCGTTGCGGTAGCCTTTGGCTTGGGGGCCTGCACTGGGTTTTCTGCCAATACCCGCGTGCTGGATAGCGTAGCAATCTGCTTCCTGATCGCTGCCTCCAAATTCTCCGGCAATGGCTTCTTTCTGACCGATGCCCGCACGAGCAGCGATTGCAAGTGGCCCTCGTTCAAAAAGTACTTCAGCGGAGCGGAGGTTTCCAAAACTTGCGACAAGGTAGACACGGCGACGGCGTTGGGGTGTTCCAAAATATTTTGCATCGAATACTCGCCACGAAACGCCGTACCCGAGTTCATCCAGCTTTTCGAGGAGAACCCGGAAATCTTTGCCTTCATGGCTGTTAAGCAGACCGGGGACATTTTCGATAATGACCCAACGGGGTTTTCGAGCGGCAATGAGTGCTGCATATTGAAAGAACAATCCACTGCGTTCACCTGCTAATCCTTTACGTTTGCCTTGATTGGCCAGCGATAAATCCTGACAAGGGAAACCGCCGCACCACACCTCGGTATCAGCCGGAATATCGTCAACCGTCATCTGATTAATATCGCCAAATAGTGGCACATCCGGCCAATGCTTTTTTAACACTTGCTGGCGAAGGTACTAATTTCACACTGAACCACCACCTGCATTCCTGCACGTTCCATACCCAAATCAAAACCACCGATGCCAGCGAAAAATGACGCAACTTTTAACATAACAACTTTTGCTTAAGACTATCTGAGCATGATAGCCTCCCAACGCGAAACACATCAACAGGGAAACCACATGGACTTGCCTAACCTCCTCCACGCCACCGTCCGTATTGCTCAAGAAGCAGGCGATAAAATCATGGCTGTATACAACACGGTCGACTTCGCGGTGGAGCATAAACATGACGATTCACCCCTCACGGCTGCGGATATGGCCTCACACCATCATATTGTCGATGCACTGAAGGCATTAACGCCCGACTATCCTATACTTTCAGAAGAATCCGCACAGTTACCCTTTAGCGAACGCAGCCAATGGCAAACCTACTGGCTGGTTGACCCGCTGGACGGAACCCGCGAATTCGTCAAACGCAACGGTGAATTCAGCACCCTGATTGCATTAGTACATAACAATCAAGCCATTCTCGGTGTTGTTCACGCCCCCGCATTAAACGAAACCTGGTTTGCGCACCAAGGCGGCGGCGCATTCAAGCAAATGAACGGGGAAACCCTCCCAATCAGCACCCGCACCACCAGCAAGCCGCTCAAAGTCATGGGCAGCAAATCGCACCGTGACCCAATCATGCCGCAGTTTTTGGAACGCATTGGCGAACACGAGTACGCAGTGATGGGCAGCATACTCAAAGCCTGTCGCGTTGCTGAAGGTTCGGCGGACATTTACCCACGCCTCGGTTTAACCTCTGAATGGGATACTGCCGCCGCACAAATCATTGTGGAAGAAGCCGGTGGGTATTTCACCCGCACCGACATGCAACCCATGCGCTACAACACCAAAGACTCCATGCTCAACCCGCATTTCTTTGTATTCGGCAAGGACTACCACGACTGGTCGCAGTATTTAGTGTAGGTTTTGCAACATTCCCACTTCCAGATCAATCCCCAACTCATGGTCGGGGTTGATCGAAATGCTATAACCCACACCGACTTTCTCAATAATCCACTTAAACTCCGCCAATAAACCGCCGCCGTAGCCTGGGAAATCGCGTACAAACGCCTTGGCACGATCCGGGCTGGTGAATAAAATCAGGATTTTATTGCCTGCGTCATCATCCAAGGTCAGTGGCACTGCCTGATCACTGGTGGTCGGCTGCAAACCGCCAATCTGGTGCTTTTCATAAATCGGCATGAATAGCGTCACTTCCAACAATTGTTGAATAAAAGTATCGCCCTCCAATTCGCCCGCTAAGGCTTTCACTAGCAGCTCTTCGGCTTCGTTCATCGTTTGTGGAGTCATCGTAGTATCCTAGTATGAGTAATGCCCTAGAGGGTAATCAATCCCCTCACCGTGCACAATGACCCGCAAGAAGTATAATGACAAACCTGAAAGCCTGTTTTTAAGGCGGGAAAATAATCATTCCTGTTGATTCTACGCTACAATATGCCTTCATTATTTGCCTACTTGAGCCACACTTATGCCTACCCTGTTTCGCGCCCTCTATCACAGCAGCCGATACCTGCTAACCGCAGTATTATTATTCATCACCTTCCCCACTATGGCGGATGAACCGCCAACGCAAGACATACTGGAAAACTCCATCGTCAAAATTTATGTCACTAGCAAAGCCCAAACCAGTTATTCCCCCTGGAATGCGGATAGCATCGCTTCCAGCGGCTCCGGCTTTATCATTGAAGGCAAGCGTATCCTCACCAATGCACACGTAGTTGCCGATCATATTTTTGTCGAAATCCAACGCGATGGCACGCCCAAACGCTACCAAGCAACCGTCGAGTATGTATCGCATGAAATGGATATTGCCGTCCTCAAAATTAAAGACGAAACGTTCTTTGCCAAAGGCAACCCCCTCACCTTGGGCGAACTCCCTGATATTCACCAAGAAATCATGGTGCATGGCTTCCCCATTGGTGGTGACACCCTCAGTACCACACGTGGGATTGTGTCACGTATTGAATACATGCCTTATGTTCACAGCGGTCTGTCTTACCAAGCCATCCAGATAGACGCAGCGATTAATCCCGGCAACAGTGGTGGCCCTGCGATTATCAATGGCAAAGTGGCAGGCATGGTGATGCAAAAATCTGATGAAAGTGCCGAAAATATCGGTTACATCATCCCCACCGTCATGATCAACCGCTTCCTCACCGACATAGCGGATGGCAAATACGACGGCTTCCCCTCATTTTCAGTGGAAATACAAAATCTGCTTAGCCCAACCCTAAAACAAAAATACCAATTAAATGAGGAACAAAGTGGCGTCCTCATTAGCAAAGTCTGTGCGAACACTTCCGCTGAAAAAGTGCTACAAGAAAATGATGTCATTACCCATATTGACGGCAAAAACATTGACGATGACGGCACAGCACTGCTAACCCAGCGCAAAACCATTAACTTTCAACATTATCTCGACTTGCATCAAGTAGGGGACACGCTAACCTTGGACATCGTGCGTAATGGCAAACCGCAACAGGTCAAACTGCTGTTAGATAAGGCTGATGAAAGCGATTACACCTACGACAAAGAACCGCGCTACGTCATTTATGGTGGTTTTGTCTTCGTGGCTAGCGACGTCTACGAAGGCTGCCAAACCCGTGAAGACTATGATGAGCGTAAAGATAAAGACAAAAAAGATGATATTAGTATCACCCAAGTACTGGCAGCCTCCGGCAACTTAGGATTTCACGACCTCTCATCATTGAGTATCAAAAAACTCAATGGTGAACGTTTCAACACCTTTGAAGAGTTCTACAAACGTTTACGCAGTAGTACGACCCCCTTCATCATTTTAGAAGACTATTCCGGCTACGAAGTCGCGATTGACCGCAAACTCGCTGACAGTGAGCACGACGACATCATGGAGCAATACAGCATTCACAAAGATCGCTCCAAAGACGTCGCTGCTTGGGATAAAGAACTTGCCCAACAGTAAGCCAATATTGATGGGAAAATTTTGTGATGGAACCGGCACAACACTGCTATCCTCCACTACACTATTTCACTTTACTGAATTGGATAGATACTATTATGAAAAACACCAATTTTTGGCTGGGTAACGGCTTGCTGGCCTTAGCCTTATTGATACTGGTTTTCATGGGCACACTGTCAGAAATGCTCGGCATCGGCGCGGTCATTTTATGGATGGGCGTCGCTGCCGCAGGCACGTATTTTATTATGAAAAGCTAATTACCGTAGAAGAACAGCTCCACGCTATTCTTCCACACCTGCGGCAACAATGTTTCTAACGGCACACCTTTCACCGCAGCCACCTGCTCGGCAATAAACGGCAAATACTTCGGCTCATTCTTATGCCCACGGTAAGGAATCGGTGTCAAATACGGCGCATCAGTTTCAAACAGAATTTGCCCGATGGGCGTGATACTAATAATTTCACGCACATTGTCCGCCGCTTTAAACGTGCTAATACCGTTAAAGCCCAGACAAAAGCCTTCCCCAAGGCAATATTCCGCCAACCCCTTCCCCGACGTGAAGCTGTGAATCACCCCTCGCTTCGGCATTTGTCCCACGAACTGACGCAAAATGGCTTGCGTATCCTCATCTGCCTCGCGGGTATGCACCACAATCGGCAAGCTCAGATCAATCGCTATCTGCAACTGGCGCTCGAAGGCATCGCGCTGTTTGGCTCGATCCGAATAGTCGTAATGGTAATCCAACCCGATTTCGCCAATCGCTAGTATCTTCTCGTGCAACGCATTGGTGCGAATTTGCGCATCCACCGCGTCGCTGTAATCGTTGGCATCGTGGGGGTGAATGCCCTGTGTTCCCCAGACTTGCGGGTAGTGCTGCACCAACGCCATGACTTTTTCCAGATTATCTGGCGAAACCGCAATGGTAATAATACGTTCAACATTCACCTCGCGGGCGGCTTGCAAAGCAGCGTCCAGCGCGTCACCTTCCAAATAATCCAGATGGCAGTGGGTTTCGATAATCGAGTGCTCGAAGACAGGAATAGCACGTTTTTTAGACATAAATTTTCCGTATTTCCATAAGGGTTTGTTGTCGTTGAGAATTTTTCACACTACATTGATTCCAATCCCTAGTAAAACGTTAGGGTATTAACCAACAAAGTGTTCTCACAGGAGGTTTACCATGGCACAGATTGCAAGTAAATCGGCTGGGGTTTCCAGTGCTCCTCACGCCGAACAATTATTCAAAAGTTACCCCGTCCAACACGTTGAACCTGCCGCGATTATGCGTTGGCTGCGGCAAGGCTGGGCGGATATGAAAGCCAACCCTTCAGCCAGTTTAGCTTACGGAATTATGTTCGCCATAGTCGGTATTCTAATGAGCATCGTCTCAGCTGCTAACCCGGCGTTTTTTGTGGCAGCCAGCACCGGCTTTTTACTGGTAGGCCCTTTCCTTGCCTTAGGCTTGTATGGCTTGAGTCATCAAATTGAACAGGGGCAAGCTCCGCGCTTCTGGTCATCTCTCCGTGGTATTCGGGAAAATGCTATTAGCCTTGGGCTATATGCCGTGGTATTGGGAATGATGATGGTATTTTGGGTGCGCTTATCAGCCGTCATCACCGGTATTTTCTTTAACCAAATGTCGGTCGATATGGCGGGTTACGCAGGGCTATGGAATGCTTTAATCACCATGGAACAGGGCTGGATGTTTATTCTGGCCTTCTTTGGTGTAGGGCTATTGTTTGCGTTGTTTGCGTTTATGACGGGTGTGGTGACAGCCCAGATGTTGTTGGAACGTAAGGTGGATATTGTGACAGCAGCGACCACCAGTGTGCGTGCCGTTTTCAAAAGCCCGTTGACCATGCTGCTGTGGGCACTCACCATCACCGTCGTTATTGGCCTAGGGATTGCAACCTTTGATCTCGGTTTGATTATTGCGATGCCCTTGATTGCCCATGCGAGTTGGCACGCTTACCGCGACATGGTGCAGGAAAAATGACATGCTAAACGTCTTGGATAGCCAGATCTTGGGCATTTTCCACGGTTTGCGCTCCCCGTATCTGGATCATTTTTTTGCATCTGTTACCTGGTTAGGGTCGCTGTGGTTGTTAGTACCCCTGAGTGCGTTAGGTATTGTGGTGGTATGGCGTTTGGGATATGCCCCCGTGCTATCGTTACACAGCACGTATTTGCCTGCGGTGTTACTGCTGGCAAGTGCGTTGGCTTTTGCGCTCAAGGCGTGGTTTGAACGTCCACGCCCAGCGTTGTTTGAGACATTGACCGCGATGCCGGTAGATTCGGCATTTCCCAGTGCGCATTCGGCACAAGCCGCCGCGTTTTTTGTGGCACTGTGGTTTTTGTTACCACCTACGCTGCGGGTCGGCGGGGGCATTGTCTTCGCGGGTGTTGTGATCGCGGTGATGATGTCTAGGCTATATTTGCAAGTGCATTGGCCGAGTGATGTGCTGGTCGGTGCACTGCTGGGAATTGCCTGTGCAGTGATATTACGTGTGGTATTTTTGCCAAAGGTTTACGCATGAAGAATAAATTTCTCGGCACCGGAGATGCGGGTTATCACCCCTTGCGGAAATTTCGCACCGTGTTATCCGGCCTGAGTTACGCAGTCAAATACGATTTTAGTGTCACCTACAAACTCGTGCTGTCAGTGATCGTATTGATCGTGGCCTTCGCCTTCAGAGGCTGGGTGGATTTTCTCATGGTATTGGTAGCCACCACCTTAGTACTCATGGCGGAACTGTTCAACAGCGCGATTGAAGCACTCTGTGACTTTGTGGAAGAGCGTCACAATGAAAAAATCAAAGTGATCAAAGACATCGCCGCCGCTGCGGTCGGCGTGTCTATTCTGTTGTGGGTCATCGTGATCGGGATGGAACTCTGGAGCATGATCAAATAACGCCTTGCGCCAACATCGCATCGGCTACTTTCACAAAACCCGCAATATTTGCCCCTGCCAGGTAATTGCCCGCCTGCCCGTAAGCCGCTGCGGTCTCCACGCATTGCTGGTGGATATTCACCATAATCGAATGCAATTTGCTATCTACTTCACCGCGTGTCCAACTCATGCGCAGCGCATTTTGGCTCATCTCCAACCCCGACGTTGCTACCCCTCCCGCATTCGCCGCCTTACTCGGCGCAAACAAAATCCGCGCCGCTTGAAAGCGTGCTATCGCCTCCAAGGTGCTCGGCATATTCGCGCCTTCGCACACCAGCGTGCAGCCATTTGCCAGCAAGGTATCGGCATCGTCTGCGGTCATTTCATTCTGGGTCGCGCACGGAAACGCGCAATCACACGGCAATCCCCACGGGCGCTTACCGGGCAAATACTGCGCAGGAAACTGCTCAGCGTATTCGCTAATACGCCCGCGCCGCACATTCTTGAGTTCCATTACCCACGCCAGTTTTTCCACGTCAATGCCCGTTGGGTCGTAAATCGTGCCATCCGAATCCGACAAGCTGATCACCTTCGCGCCTTGTTCATGCAACTTAGCGACCGCGTGTTGCGCCACATTGCCGGAACCGGAAACGGTACACACCTTGCCTTCTAATGTCGTATGTCGGGTATGCAGCATGGCTTGGGCAAAATACACCACCCCGTAACCCGTGGCTTCTGGGCGAATCAGCGAGCCACCCCAGTTCACCCCTTTGCCGGTTAGTACGCCGGTAAATTCATTGCGAATGCGGCGGTATTGACCAAACAAAAAGCCGATTTCACGCGCCCCCACGCCAATATCACCGGCGGGCACATCCGTTTCCGCGCCAATGTGCCGCTGCAATTCGGTCATGAACGACTGGCAAAAACGCATCACTTCCGCATCCGATTTGCCTTTGGGGTCAAAATCCGCGCCGCCCTTGCCCCCGCCCATTGGCAAAGTGGTTAACGCATTTTTAAACACTTGCTCAAAGCCCAAAAACTTCAAAATGCTGGCATTCACGCTAGGGTGAAACCGCAAGCCGCCTTTGTAAGGGCCAATCGCGCTATTGAATTGAATGCGAAACCCACGATTCACCTGCACCTGCCCCGCATCATCCACCCAAGGCACGCGGAATAGAATTTGGCGCTCCGGCTCGACCATACGCTGCAAAATGCCCGCATCGCGCAAATCCGGGCGCCTGTCGAGCACTGGCGCTAACGATGCCAGCACTTCATGTACCGCTTGGTGAAATTCTGGCTCATGGGGATTGCGGCGTTTTACCGTTTCGATCACGTCTTGAATCACAGTCATTGGCTACATCCGCTCAGTTAATCACTTTGCGCATCATCCGCACGGCAAAATCCACCGTCAAATTCAATGACGCTAAGTGGTGGCAATCGGCTTGTTTTGCGGCACTCGCTGACCAGTAATACGGGGTCATGTGCAACAATGCCGCAATACTTGCCTGATCCGGCAAGGTGACAGGGTAATTCACCGACAATGGCGGGCATTCCTGCATCCCATCCAGCGGCGGCAATTCCTCCACCGTATGCGGTTGCGGCGTGTCGTAAATCAACTGGCGCAACTCGAACAAATGTTGGGCGGCAGGGTATGCCCACAAATACAGCCCGCCCGGTTTCAACACGCGCACAATCTCCGCTTCAGAGGCAGGCGCAAACACGCGCACCAACACATCCACCGATGCATCCGCCAACGGCACAGCAAAGCTAGAAGCCACCGCGAATGACAACGCTGGGTACTGTTTCGCCGCCAGCCGCATCGCTGCCCGCGAAATATCCGTGCCGTAGCCTTGCACGTTAGCACCGAGGGATTGCACGAGTTGGTTGAGGTAATAGCCTTCGCCACAGCCTGCATCCAACACTGTCAGCGCTTGCTCCGTGTCAGGGAAATGCTCACGAATCGCCGCCACCAATGCCATTGCCAACGGCGCGTAAAATCCCTGTTGCAGGAAATAGCGACGGCTATCCAACATCGCTTTGTTGTCACCGGGGTCAGCCGAATGCTTGCGGTTAACCAACAGCAGGTTCACGTAACCTTCTTTCGCACGGTCGAAACTGTGGCGGTTGGCACACACCCAAGTACGCTCGACCAAAGTCAGCGATTCATTACATAACGGACAACGCCAAAACACGGGATTCATGCGGTATATCACCTTCACAATGGAACTGTTGGACTAGAATATGATCATAAGCGAGATAAAATGCAAACAAGGGAGTCGCCATGAAAACAACAACATTCGCCCGCTTTTTACCTGTACTCTATGTACCTTGGTTAATTTCCTGCGCCTCGTTAGACGCACCGATTGATAACGACAACGGGGGATTACAGAAAACCAACGCCGCAGAATTACGCGATTACTTGCTGAAATCCTATCAGCAACCTCGCTATTCCCCGTCACTGGGAGCGCCTGTCGCAGCGCCTGCGCCTGCTGCCGCATCTGTTGCCGCCAGAGCGCCTGCTTTTTCCACCACCAATCTGCAAGAGCGCGGGGTCGATGAAGCTGACCTCATTAAAACCGACGGTCGCCATGTCTACGCCATCGGCGCACCCAATAACCAGCATTACCAAGACAACACCCTGCGGATTATGCAGATCAACGACGGCGGCAAAAACCTACAAGAAGTCAAACGCCTGACCCTGCCCGAAGGCAGCAGCCTGCAAAATCTTTACCTCGCCGGTAAACAACGCCGTCTGGTGACACTAGGCAATGCGTATCAAGCCATGCCTGTTCCCATGCCGATGCCCGCCGGAACAGCGCGTATGATGCCACCACCTTACATGATGCCGCGTCCACAACAAACAGAATTGAACTACATAGACGTGCGCCAGCCTGAAAAAGCCGCGTCCACCCTGCAAGTGCAATTGGATGGCAATCTCAACGCCAGTCGCCGCGTGGGTGATACGCTGTATCTGGTATTGCAAAGTTACCCACAAATCAACATGAATAGCGGGCTGGATAAACTCACCGCACAAGACTTTCTGCCTACCTATCGCACCGCTGATGGTAAAACAGGCTCATTGGTCACGGCGGATGATTGCTACGTCAACCGCCCGCCCAAGACGGCTGATGCGGATTCCGGCTATTACAGCAACAATATTATCAGCGTGGTCGCCGTTGACTTGAACGCCGCCGACTTCCGCTTCAAAAGCCGTTGCTACGTGGGCAATACCGACACCTTGTACGCCTCACCGCAAGCGCTCTACCTTGCCACCACCGACTACCAATACAACCAAGCGCAAGGCGCTCGCAGCAATACCGGCATTCATAAGTTTGCGTTCACCGGCACTGACATTGCTTACCGTGGTAGCGGCTTCGTGCCGGGGCATTTGAGCGGGCAGGAAGCCTCCTTCCGTTTCAGCGAACAGGATGGCTATTTGCGCGTCATTACCCAAAATGACCAATTCAGTGACCCATCAATGGCGATTACCGCCCCTTACGGCAAATCGCCCGGCATTCTCAGCATCCTCAAAGAAGGCGGCAAAGACGGTTTGCAACTGGTCTCACAATTGCCCAACCGCAAGCGCCCGCAACACATCGGCAAACCCGAAGAACAGCTTTACGCTTCGCGCTTTGTCGGTGATCAGGCGTATTTAATCACCTTCCGCAGCACTGACCCGCTGTATGTGCTGGATTTGACCAACCCGCAAGATCCGTACATCGCAGGCGAGTTGGAAATCCCCGGCTTCTCTGACTACTTGCACCCCGTCGGCAAACACTTGCTGCTGGGCATTGGCAAAGATGCGCTGCCCGACCCACAGGGTGAGTTCCGGGGCGCATGGTATCAAGGCATGAAACTTTCCCTGTTCGACACCAGCAAACCGGGTGAGATGAAAGAAGTCGATAAGCTGATTCTCGGCAAACGCGGCACCGATTCC
Source organism: Candidatus Thiothrix putei (assembly GCA_029972225.1). Lineage (NCBI taxonomy): Bacteria > Pseudomonadati > Pseudomonadota > Gammaproteobacteria > Thiotrichales > Thiotrichaceae > Thiothrix > Candidatus Thiothrix putei. The sequence goes on along the minus strand of CP124756.1, from coordinate 683,228 downwards.
GCCGCGCTGCACGATCACCATGCGGTTAGCGTGTTGCCCGTGGGTACGGATTTGCGGGTAGCGTTGCCGATTAAGTTACACGATACCCCGCAAGCAGGAATGCAGGGGCAACCGTCCGATTATTACGGTCACACCCAAACCGGGCTGTACCGGTTTGAAGTGGATAAAGCTGCCAAGAAGATCCGTCAGTTGCCCCCGCTGATTACTGAGCGTGGGCGCGAAGAATATTGGAGCTACCCGCAGAATGACCGCAGCGTGATGATTGGCGATTACGTGCATTACTTCCACAATGGGAATTTCTGGTCGCAACGCTGGTAATGCGAAAGGTTTGACTCTGCTGGAATAATCCCGTAGTTTGCCTCTCCTGTTCAGGTGCGCTTCATCGTTTTCGGGAAGCGTTAAACGGGAAGTGGGTGCAAGCCCCACACTGCCCTCGCAACGGTAAGCAGGTTCAATCAACCTGATAAGTCCGATACCGGCCTGACAAGGCGCGACTCTAGCGAGTCGTCTTCACACACGTGCGCGATGGGCGCATCGTTACGGAAATCCATACCCCATGAAATTATCCCCTCTTGCCGCGCAGTTCGGCACTGTTACCCTTTGCCTGTTGGCATCCCCGCTGGTATTGGCAGAAGATGCCACCACCCTCGATGAAATCGTTGTCACGGCTGACCGCAAAGCCCGTACCGTTGACGAAACCTTAGCCCCCGTCAGCATTATTACCCGTAAAGACATTGAGCACTATCAGGCGACGAGTGTGCCGGAAGTATTGCGGCGTTTACCCGGTATTACCCTGAGCAACAGCGGTGGCGTAGGCAAAGCGACCTCGGTATTTATCCGGGGCACGAATTCCAGCCACGTCTTGGTGCTGGTTGACGGCATTAAAATGGGTTCAGCAACCACGGGTACGGTGGCATTTGAAGACTTGCCACTGGATCAGGTAGAACGTATCGAAGTCGTGCGTGGCCCGCGTTCCAGCTTGTACGGGTCGGAAGCGATTGGTGGTGTCATCCAAATTTTCACCCGCAAAGGCGGCAAGGGTTTCCAGCCGGAAATCAGCATCAGTGCAGGCAGTAACAATACTCAAAAAGCCAACGTCAATCTGGCGGGCGGTAATACGACAACCTGGTACAACCTCAATGCAGGCACGGAACAAACCGACGGTTTCAACGCCACCGCCAATAATAAAGAGCCAGATGCCGATGGTTACGAACGCGACAGCGTTGCTTTGCGTGCCGGACACCGCTTTGCCAATGGCACGGATGTAGACGTTTCCCTGTTGCAAGCGCAAGGCAACAATGATTACGACGGCGCTTTCGGCAACCAAGGCGAGTTTGTGCAGCAAGCAGTCAGTGGCAAGTTGCGCCACACACTGGGCGATCAAGCCGTGCTGACCGCGCAACTTGGGCAGTCAAAGGACGAAAGTGACAACTTCAAGGACGGTGATTTCAAAAGCCGTTTTAACACCACCCGCACGACAGCAACCGTGCAAGCTGATGTACAAATCACCAGCAACAGTTCTTTGACAGTCGGCATTGACCAGCAAAACGACAAGGTGGACAGCAACACGACCTACGATGTGACTAGCCGCGACAATACGGGGGTATTTAGCAGTTATCAGCACTCAATCGGCACAACTCAATTCGATGTTTCGGCGCGTCATGATGACAATGAACAATTTGGCAAGCATACCACTGGCAGCGTGGCGGTCGGGCGTGATTTCAACAATGGAATGCGCGTGACAGCAGCTTATGGCACGGCATTCAAAGCCCCTACCTTCAATAATTTGTACTTCCCGTTCAGTGGTGATGCCAGCTTGCAGCCGGAGGAATCCCAAAATGTGGAAGTAGGCGTTTCTGGCAAAGCCGCCAGTGACAAAGTGCGTTGGTCAGCCAATGCCTTCAGTAACACCATCGACAATTTGATTAGCTACCCACCGCCGACCTACAAGGTCAGCCAAACCGACAAGGCACGGATTCAAGGCGTGGAACTGAGTGCCGGAACGCAATTGGCAGGCTGGGAGGTGAACACCAATCTTACCCTCCAGAAACCAGAAAACCGCAGCGGTGTGGATGCGGGTAATAACCTGATACTCCGCCCCGAACGGCTTGCCAGCATGGATATTGACCGTGACCTTGGCAAATTCCGCGTGGGTGCAACAGTACGTGGCGAAAGCCAGCGTTATACCGATACCGCCAATACCGAGAGCAAAAAGCTTTCGGGTTATGGCACGTTGGACTTACGCGCCGATTACCAAGTTGCGAAAAGCTGGACGGTCGGGGCAAAACTCAGCAACGTATTGGACAAAGATTACCAAACCAACAACGGCTATAATCAAGACGGTGTTAATGGTCTGGTGACGGTTAAATACGCACCGAAGTAACGTTAAGGAGATACGATAATGTTTACACTTTCTACTAAAAATCAATGGCTGGTTGGTAGCATTCTGCTGCTGGCAATGCTTGTTACCCGCGCTCATATCACGGATCACTTGCTGGATGCGTCGTGGGCGGTGTTTTTCCTTGCTGGATTTTACCTGCGCAATGTACTGGCATTCGGGGTGTTCATGGCAACCGCAGTCGCCATTGATTACGTGGGTATTACCAAGTTTGGTGTCAGCGATTTCTGTGTATCACAGGCGTATGTGGCACTTGTTCCCGCGTATGGGGCGCTGTTTATAGCAGGGCGTTGGTTGGCTGGGCATTATCAAGGTGAAACGCTGGCAACCTTGGGCAAACTGGTGTTGGCTGTCGTGGTTGGCTTTGCAGTGTCGGAACTCATTTCCAGTGGTAGTTTTTACTCCCTCTCCGGCAAGTTTGCTGAGTTGAGCGTCGCAGAATTTGGCAGCCGCTTGCTGAAATACGCGCCACATGGTTTGTATGTGACTGGCCTGTATGTCACGGTTGGCACATTCGTACACGTTGCGGTGTCGATGGTGAACCGCTCATTGGCGCACGGCAAGTAACATGAAACTGATCAGTTCATGGAGCGGGGGCAAGGATGCTTGCCTCGCCTTGTATCGCGCGATGCAGGCAGGGCATCAGCCGCAAGCATTGCTAACGATGCTGGAAGCGGACGGTTCACGCACCCGCGCCCATGCCCTACGTCCAGAAGTATTGCAGCAACAGGCGGCGGCAATGGGCTTGCCCTTGATCACGCCGTCGGTGACGTGGGAAGGGTATCGCCCGGTGTACGTCCAAGCCTTGAGCGAAGCCAAACAGCAAGGGGCTGAAGCTCTGATTTCGGGGGATATTGACCTTCAGGCACACCGCGAATGGCTGGAACAGGTGGGCGAAGAGGTGGGTCTAGCTGTGCTATTTCCGTTGTGGGAAGACGCACACTCGGCACTACTGGCGGAATTTCATGCTGTTGGTTTCACCACGCACATCATTGCTGTCAAGCAAGGCGTGTTGGATGAAAGCTGGTTAGGGCGTAAGCTGGATACTGCCGCTATGCAGGAACTGGATGCTATCGGTGTGGATGTTTGCGGCGAAAGCGGCGAATTTCATACTTTTGTGACCGATGGGCCGTTGTTTTCATACCCACTGAAAATACAGGCATTGGGTAATTTCACCGGCGAATACAACTACACCTTCCTTGATTTCACGCTGGCATGAGCCTGTCTCTTTGCTTGCTTGCCCCTGCTGTATTGCTCGATCGGCTGTTAGGCGAACCCCCGCGTTTTCACCCGCTGGTCGGCTTCGGCAAGCTGGCGGATTGGCTGGAATCCCACTTCAATAACCGCAGCATTCACTACGGCATACTGGCGTGGTGTTTGGCTGTGTTGCCTTTCAGCGTTGCCGTTTGGTGGCTGGATACGCTCATCGGTGGACTTTGGCTTAGTGTGCTGTGCGGTTGGTTGGCGATTGGCTGGCAAAGCCTGCGCCAACACGCCCAGTGGGTGCAACAAGCACTGCTGGCGGATGATTTACCGCAAGCACGGCAAAAAGTCGGTTGGCTGGTCAGCCGCGACACCTCCCAACTCGATAGCCCCCAGATCAGCCGTGCCTGCATCGAATCGGTGCTGGAAAATGGCAGCGACGCGGTGTTTGCCCCCTTGTTTTGGCTAATGATCGGCGGTGCGCCAGCAGTCATGTTGTACCGCCTGAGTAATACGCTGGATGCGATGTGGGGTTATCGCAATGAACGTTTTGAGCGTTTCGGCAAGTGGGCAGCGCGGGTGGACGATGTGTTGAACTGGATTCCGGCACGCTTGACCGCGTTAACCTATGCGCTATGCGGGAATGTTGCCACTGCGCTGCAAGCGTGGCGTACCCAAGGCAGCCGTTGGTACAGCCCCAACGCGGGGGTGGTGATGGCAGCGGGAGCGGGTGCATTGCAGGTACAACTTGGCGGCGATGCGGTGTATGCGGGGCAAACCAAAGCCCGCCCATCACTCGGTGCGGGTGCAATACCGGACGCATCCGCGATTACCCGCGCTATCGGCTTGCTGGATCGCGGCGTGTATCTGTGGGCGGTGCTGTCATTAATCACAGGAGGAATGCTTGTTTTCTTCACATGAACACGGTGGGCAATTGCGTGCTGCCAGCCGCACTTTTGGCATCCCACTAAAAAACTGGCTGGATTTATCCACGGGTATCAGCCCTTGGCCTTACCCTTTATCGCCCGTTCCGCCTGAATGTTGGCAGCGTTTACCGGAAACGGATGATGGGCTGGAAAGCATTGCCGCCCGCTATTACGACCACACAGCGCCAGAAAACCTGTTGCCGGTCGCTGGTACGCAGCAAGCTATCCGCCTGCTGCCCACCGTGCTGGGGGGGAACAAACGGGTCGGCATCCTCAGCCCCGCTTACCGCAGCCATTATCAGGCGTGGCAAGCGGCTGGGCATCAGGTGCAGGAAATTGCCCCCGATACGGTGGAGGCGCATTTGCCGCAACTGGATGTGCTGGTTGTTGTCAACCCCACCAACCCGACTGCACGGTATTACGATGCTGACATCCTCTGGAACTGGCTGCTGGCTTTGCGCCGACATGACGGCTGGTTGGTGGTTGATGAAGCCTTCATGGACGCTTGGGATGACAGCCTGATCCGTTTCTGGAAAACGCCGCCACAACAGTTGGTGGTATTGCGTTCCCTTGGCAAGTTTTTCGGGCTGGCAGGTGTGCGCCTTGGTTTCGTGTGGGCAAAGCCTGAATGGTTACAACAACTGGCAGCGTTGCAGGATGACTGGTCAGTTAGCCACCCTGCACGTTGGGCGGGCAAGCAGGCGTTGGCAGATGCGGCTTGGCAACAGCAGCAAACCATACGACTGGTCAAGGCTTCTGCCCGCTTGCAACGGCTGCTGGCAAAGCATTATGGCGTAGCGGTCAGTAGCACCCAGCTATTCGCTTACGTACCCTTGCCAGCGGCGCAACAGGAATTTGTCCGTTTGGCGCAGTTGGGGATACTGGTGCGTTTGTTTCAACACCCACCTGCCCTGCGGTTTGGCTTACCGGCTTCCGAAAGCCAATGGCGGCGGCTCAAACAAGGAATTCAATCATGCCCACATTAATGGTGCAGGGCTGTACGTCGGATGCGGGTAAAAGCACGCTGGTGGCGGGGCTATGCCGCGTCTTCAAACGGCGTGGTTTATCCGTCGTACCGTTCAAGCCGCAGAACATGGCGTTAAACAGTGCGGTGACCCCCGATGGCGGCGAAATCGGGCGGGCGCAAGCCTTGCAAGCACAAGCAGCGGGCGTTATCCCCAGTGTCCACCTGAATCCCGTGCTGCTTAAGCCGAATACCGACACGGGGGCGCAAGTTATCTTGCAAGGGCATTCTATCGGCAATCTTGAAGCCCTCGATTACCACAGTTACAAACCCAAGGCAGCGGCGGCGGTGTTTGATTCCTATGCGCGGCTGTGTGCGGAATACGATTATGTGTTGGTGGAAGGCGCGGGTAGCCCGGCGGAAATCAATTTACGTGAGGGCGATATTGCCAATATGGGCTTTGCGGAACAGGCGGATTGCCCGGTGATTTTGATTGCGGACATCGACAAAGGTGGCGTATTTGCGCATTTGGTAGGTACGTTGGCGCTATTGTCTGAAACGGAACAGGCGCGGGTCAAAGGCTTTGTGATCAATCGGTTTCGCGGCGATATTGCGTTATTGCAAGGCGGGTTGGATTGGTTGGAAGCGTATACGGGCAAACCGGTGCTGGGCGTATTGCCGTATTTGCATGGGCTGCATTTGGATGCGGAGGATGCCGTGCCGGAGAATACCCCCCATCCCCAGCCCTTCCCCCGCAAGGGGGGCAGGGAGCTAAGAGTCGTTGTGCCACGCTTGCCGCATATTAGTAATCATACGGATTTTGAGCCGTTGCGCTTGCATCCGCAGGTGGATTTTCAGTACGTGGGGCATCTGGAAAGCATTCCGGCAGCGGATTTGATCATTTTACCGGGTAGCAAGAATGTTGGATTTGACTTGGCCTGGTTGCGCTCGCAAGGCTGGGAAAGCGCGATTCAGCGGCATTTACGTTATGGCGGGAAGGTGATTGGTATTTGCGGTGGCTTGCAAATGCTAGGGCAAGCAATTCACGACCCGCACGGTATCGAAGGTCAACCTTGTAGCCACACGGGGTTGGGTTTACTCGACTTTGAAACGACCTTGCAGCCTGAAAAGCAATTAACCAACCGACGTGGCACACTTGCCCCTCCCCTGACAAAGGGAGATCAGCAGGGGTTTCTGCAAGGCTACGAAATTCACTGCGGCATTAGCACCGGCAGGGCGTTGGAGCATCCCGCTGTGTATTTGGATGGGCAGCCGGATGGGGCAATGTCGATAGATGGACAGATCATCGCGACTTACTTACACGGTCTGTTTGATTCACCTGATACCCTACAAAGCTTGCTGGAATGGGCAGGGCTACCCGTAACACAAACGTTTGACATCAATGCCGTGCGTGAACAGCAACTGGAGCGCCTTGCCGATACGTTGGAATCACACCTTGCCATACAAGCCGTATTCGACTTGCTGGATTAAACTGGCATCAAACAGGCATCCCCAACGCCACCCCAACCAGCCACAACATCTCACCACTTTCCACCGCTGCACCTGCCGTATCGCCAGTACAGCCTCGCAAACGCTGCACCATCATCCGGCGCAATAACCAAAACCCAAGCAGCACCGCCAACAAACCTTGCAAAGAAACCAGCGCCACCGCTACCAACGTTACCAACGTAAGCCACCAAGCCAAAGTGCGTGGCAACTGTTCGGTAACGGCACTGGCTAAACCGCCAGCCCGCACATAAGGTGTGGTCAAAAACAGTAACAATACCAACACCCGCCCCAATACCGGAGCCAGCAAGATCACCCACCACGCCCCGTGTTCCAACACCACCACCAACGCGGCGAATTTCAGCAATAACAACCCGACCAGCGCGATTGCACCCGCCGCACCGATCAACGGGTCTTTGAGAATACGGTGCGTCTTTTCCACATCGCCAAAACCGCCAAGCCACGCATCGGCACTGTCTGCCAACCCATCCAGATGCAGCCCGCCAGTAATAGCCGCCCATAACACGGTCACTATTGCTGCCAGCAATACCGCCGGTGCGTGTGGAAACAATACCAGCGGGAGGCACAACAAAGCACCAATCAACAAGCCCACCAATGGATAAAATAAAGCTGCCCGCCCAAAATCCACTGCTTCCAGCTTCCCCAAATCCGACACTGGAATACGGGTCAGAAATGACAGCGCAAGGAAAAAATAGCGGGGTATATTATGCATCACAATCGCGCTGCCGCTTCACCCGCCACCGCTGCTTCAGCAAACGTTGCCATGCGGTTATGTAAAGCGCACGCCATGCGTAACAACGGCACAACCAGCGCCGCGCCACTGCCCTCCCCCAACCGCATTTGCAAATCCAACAACGGCTGCAAACCTAGAAAATCGGTTGCCAACACATGCCCCGGTTCGGCAGACGCATGACTGAGCAATAACCATTGCCGCACATTCGGCTGCTGTTGCACTGCCACCAGAGCGGCGGCGGTGCTGATAAAACCATCCACCACAATGGGAATGCCCCGTTGAGCCGCTCGGCAATACGCCCCGACCAATGCGGCAATTTCAAACCCACCGACGCAACGCAATGCCTCCAACGGCGCATTCAGGTGATGGCGATGCACATCAAGAATGCGTTGAATAACAGTCACTTTATGCGCAATACCGGCAGCATCAAGCCCCGTGCCTGCGCCGGTGGCAACACTTGGTGCAACATCCAGCAAGGCACAATACAACGCGGTCGCGGCGGTGGTATTGCCGATGCCCATTTCACCACCAATAAACAGATCCGCTTGCTGGGCGTAAGCGCGTTCGGCAGCAGCATAGCCAGCTTGTAACGCAAGTTTGAGCTGGTCCAAGGTCATGGCGGGCGCTTGCGCACTGTTTGCCGTACCCGCACCGGCACGTTGACTGATCAGCCCGGCATGGTTTAGCGGGTCTTTGACACCGACGTCGATGATTTCCAGCGTTGCACCCAGCTCTCGTGCCAGTACGCTGATGGCGGCACCACCGTTGAGAAAATTGTGCACCATTTGCCCAGTCACCGCTTGCGGGAAAGCGGATACGCCCTCTTCCGCCACCCCATGGTCGGCGGCAAAAATACTGATGTAAACCTTATCGGCACGGGGGTCTTCACGGCCTTGCAGGGCTGCCAGTGTCACTGCCAACGTTTCCAACCTGCCTAACGCGCCGCTAGGCTTGGTGAGTTGTTGCTGACGTTGTAAAGCCAATTCTCGGTAATGTTCTGTCGCGCTTGCGCAGGGTTTATTCAGCCAATCCATTGAAATTTCCTTTTAATACTTGTGGCAAACCTGCCACCATGAACACCACCGTTTCCAGTTGTGCGGCTAATTGCTGATGCAAGCGCCCTGCGCTGTCAACGTAACGGCGCGTCAATTCGCCCAATGGCACGACGCCCAACCCGACTTCGTTACTGACCAACAAGGTATGCCCCGGCAAATGCGGGAGCGTCTCTAACAATGCGGTGGTTTCTGTTTGCAAACGTTGCTCGTCTTCCAAACACAGCAAATTGGTCAACCACAGTGTTAGGCAATCCACCAGCAACAAGCGGTGTGAAGCAGCATGATGTTGCAGGGTGGCGGCAAGTGTTAGTGGCTCTTCTACTGTCAGCCAATATGCAGGGCGAGTAGCGCGGTGATGGGTAATGCGTTCTTGCATTTCAGCGTCATGCGCTTGCGCAGTCGCGATATAAGTAACCTCGTGACCGGACTGTTGCGCTAACGTTTCGGCATAATGGCTTTTACCGGAACGTGCGCCGCCGAGAATTAAAGCTTGCATACTGTTTTCACTCCGAGGCAGCCGTTCTTAGCGCCAACTTTGCATAGTAATTGGCTGAATAGCTGAAATATGCCCGCTCTTTTTCGGTCAGCGCCCGCGACTGTTTGACGGGGTTGCCGACGTACAAATAGCCGCTTTCCAAGCGCTTGCCCGGCGGAACCAGACTGCCTGCGCCGATCATTACCTCGTCTTCGACCACTGCGCCATCCAGCACGATAGCGCCCATGCCGACCAAGCAGCGGTTGCCAATGGTACAAGCGTGTAACACGGCTTTGTGACCGATCGTGACTTCATCGCCAATCAGCAGCGGGCGACCGTCGGGCGAGGAATACGGGCCGCCGTGCGTGACATGCAGCACCGCGCCGTCTTGCACATTGGTCAAGTTGCCAATGCGAATGTGGTTGATGTCACCGCGCACTACCGCCATCGGCCACACCGATGAACCTTCGCCTAGGGTGGTTTGCCCGCTGACATACGCCATCGGGTCGACATAGGCGGTCGGGTGCAGCGTTGGGGTGTGGTTTTCAAAGGCTTTAACGGTCATGAATGGCATCCTAGGGGTGGTTTTTCTAATGCGAGCCATTGTAGCAGCCATGCCTGCACCTGCGTATACGGTAATACCGTAAACGCACTGCGCCGTTGTGCTTCCGCTCCGCCATACACCAATGTCATACCGGCAATCCGTTCACCCAAGGCAGTTTTTACCCGTGTGGCGGCTTGCATGGCATCGCTGGCAACCGTTTGCGCGGACTTGATTTCGAGCAGTTGCAATTTATCACCGGTTTCCAGCAGCAAATCGGCTTCGTTGTGGTTGGCATCGCGGTAGAAAGACAGGTTGGGTTTTGCGCCTGCGTTATGCAGGGTTTTCAGCACTTCCAACACCACGAGGTTTTCAAACAAATTGCCCCGCAGCGGGTGTGTGGGTAGATACGCGGGCTGGGTGATCCCTATTAGCCATGCGGCAAGCCCCACGTCGTAAAAATAGAGCTTGGGCGATTTGATCAGGCGTTTGCTGCCATTGCTGAACCAAGGCGGCAGGCGAAACACGATATAGGAGGCTTCCAATAAGGTGAGCCATTCTTGCACGGTGTTGCCTGATACGCCGACATCCGCTGCGAGACTTTGCATATTCACCAATTGCCCGACGCGCCCCGCTACCAAGCGCACAAATTTTTCAAACAGATGGAGGTTGCGTAACTGCACCAATTCACGCAAATCGCGCTGCACATAGGTTTCAAAGTAATCACCCAACGCCACGGCGGGGTCTAGTTGTTGGGCATGAATGCGCGGATAACCGCCTTGGTACAAGAAATCATCCAGCCTTGGCGTTTCCACCATCGGTAACAATTCGGCAATCGACAGCGGCAACAATTTCAGTAAGGCAGTACGCCCCGCCAATGACTGCGAGATGTGGCGGCTGAGTTCAAACTGGTGGCTACCCGTGAGGATGAATTGCCCTGCTGTATTCTTTTCATCCACCAATACCTGAATCCATGACAGCAAGTCGGGGACGCGCTGAATTTCATCAATCACCGCCCCATCGGGGAATTGGCTCAAAAAACCGCGTGGATCAGTGCGGGCAAAATCGCGGGTATCAGGGCGTTCCAGATTGGTGTAAGGCTTGTTGGGAAAGGCTTCCCGACACAATGTGGTTTTGCCGGATTGCCGTGGCCCCGTGACCGTCACGACGGGCCATTGGGCAGCACGCGCCAATAAAATGGGAAGTATGTGGCGTTGAATCATGACGCACCCTGCAAATCTGAAGTAGTACTTCATTTTTGCATAGAATCAATCGCGCCAACAAGCGCATTAACGGGGTGGTTTTTCTAACGCCAGCCATTGTAGGGCAATGATTGCTAGGGATGCTTGGATTTTACCGGCTTTGAGCCATGCCAGCGCGGTGTGGCGCGGGATGACCGATACGCGAATGTCTTCGTGTTCTTCGGGCAAGCCGTGGATGCCGGTGGGTACGGCGGATAAATCGACGGGGGCGTAATACAAGCTGACGATTTCGGTCGAGCCGCCTGCGCTCGGGTAAAAGTCGATAATGTGTTCCAGCGTGTCGAGGGTGCAACCGGCTTCTTCTTGGGCTTCGCGGCGTGCTACGTCTGCATTGCTTTCGCCATCTTCGACGATGCCTGCGACGATTTCGACCATCCACGCACCTTGGGCATCCCGCAAGGCAGCACCGGGACGGAATTGCTCGATCACTAAGAGCGTATCCGCGACGGGATCGTGCAATAACACGGCAACGGCATTGCGGCGCTCGAAAATTTCCCGCCTGACCGTCCCCGACCAACCGCCTGCAAACAGCTCGTGGCGGAATTCGTAGGCATCCACGCGGAAAAAGCCTTGGTACAGATTTTGTTGGGAGAGGATGTCGAATTTCATGGGGTCTTGATGGCAGGTTATGGAAGCAGCAGTGTGCAACGTGAGGGATAGAATTGCAATTTGCGGCGGCTTAGGAGCAGCATGATGATTAGTTGACTATTTAATTTTTCTTTTGCAGAGTGATAGTGGAGAGATAATAACCATCTCCACTATACCATCGGTAAGTGAAAATTCGGTTTCTCAAAAATTCGTAACTTATTGATTGTTAATGATTGATGAAAAACACTGAAACCGAGAACTCAATTGCCGATGGTATACTACTAAAATATTTGAGCTTTTATGCTGGTGTTAGAATTTTTTTCATAATTATCCCTTTGGCAATATCAAAAATATCGACTTTAGCTAAAGACTCTGCAATATTTTGACCCACCCCAATTCTAAGAAGAATATCATATATTCCATCTCCAAGCTCCGCTCGGTGTTTATCTAAACCAAAAAAACCGCAAACAGAGTTCCATAACTTTATAATTAGTTTTTCAGCATCACCTCGATTTTCATAAAGCAAATAAGGCGTTGATAGTGAATTTTTTAAAATAGATTTTAAAATAAGGTCTTTAGATTCATCCCGAAGTTCTTTATATGCACTTTCAAGCCTTCCCCCTTTTGCAAAGCAAGTAGCGTGTATCTGAGTATACTCCATATTATCTTTTATAAACTCTCCTCCATTTTTATCTACCCAGCTATTCATAGGATCTTCATTTTCACAACCCGTTACAACTAAAATAACTGGTATTTTCTTTCCCGTTAGCTTGTCAACAAAAAAATCATAGTTTTTCACATGGCTTTGAGTTATTCTAGGTGCTTTCATTACATGAATTAATAAGCTGTAGCCATGCTTTGATGCTTTTAATAATTTAACAATTTGCTGAATTGCTTCATGAGGCAGAACTGTTCCTGAACTTGATTCATCAAGACCTATTGTATCAGTTATAATTATTTCTTTTTCTTCATAAGAAAAAGAAGGATAGGTGTTTGATTGAAAAGTTACACCTCGCGCATTACTTTCAGCCGGATAGTCGATACCTGATACGGCATTACATAAACTTGTTTTTCCTGTTCCAGTGGAACCAAAAACTAATGCTCTTATTTCTGACATATAAATAGCCTTATTTTGTTGTGGATTTTTGGGTGTTTACTTTTCCATTATATTTTACAATTACCAGATTAAGTCAATAAAATCTTGACGAAAGGCTAATAAGCACATCGACAACGAACGCGGTGACAGCCTGCATCTTTGTCCAGCTTACTCTCGTCGCCCCGTCAACCAAGGCACTGGTATCCAAATTTTGCTCTTGTGTCACACTACAATGTAATTATAATAATGCCATGAGCAGCCTGAAATTTGAGTGGGATGAACGCAAAAATATCCTAAACCAGAAAACGTGATCACGACACGATCCGAATCATTTCCGCACGAAAAGCAGACAAATTTGAACGACGGCAATATGAAGGTGGTCACCATGCGTGAAACTTATGATTTTTCAAACGCTATCAAAAATCCCTACGCTAAACGGATGAAGCAACAAATCACCATCCGTATAGACCAAGATACCGTGGATTACTTTAAAGCGATGGCTGACGACAAAGGCATTCCTTATCAGAGCCTTATCAATTTGTACCTGCGTGACTGTGCAAACACACGCAAACAATTGGATATATCGTGGGCGTGAAAATACGTATAGTGCAACCATAGCAACTGCGGAGCAAAACAATCATGGCAACAGTAGATCTGATTACAGAACACACACGCCGCCTACCGGAAAGTGTCCAGCGTGAAATCCTGAATTTTGTTGAGTTCCTTTTCAACAAATACAACAAAGTCTCTGCGCAAGCACCATCCGTGGGCAAACGACAAGCTGGTTTACATTCGGGCAGTGCGGTGATGGCAGACGATTTTGATGCCCCATTGCCGGACTTCTTCTGAACATGGAACTGCGCACACATAGCCAATGCCGTGATGCGCCTCAAAGTAGAACTCATGGAGGGTTAATTATGTGGCAAGACCCAATCATTAAAGAGACACGCGAGTTGCGCAATCAGTATGCAGCGCAGTTTAACCACGATTTAGATGCGATATTTGAAGATATTAAAAAGAGACAAGAAAAATCAAAGCGCAAACAAGTATCCTTCTCCCCACGCAAAGCTGTCACAATAAAAAAATGCGCTTAAAATTGTGACCCTTTATTCAATACCGAAAAATCACAAACCATCCAACGCCGAGCGTAACCGCATCGCTTTACGCTCCGGCTGATCAATGAATGTCCGCAAATACCCAATATCTTTACCCGACACGCCAAAACTCGCGAAAACCTGATCCCATTCCGCCACCACCGCCGCCACCTTGAACCACTCTTCAATCGCCTGCTCACGGCTCAACCCAAACAAACCACATTCCGACAGCGCGTTATCCAATGTCCCCAGCGCCCCCTGCTGACCAACCCCCATCTGCTGATAACCCGCGTTTGACGTATTCGGCAACACATCGAAGGCAGGCGCAAGCGACCAAAACCCCGCATCAAACACAAACGCATGATTCTTTTCGTGATCGTCAGAATTTTCAATCAGGATATTGAACGCCATCCGCCGAAACAACTCCGCCCGTTGCTGCGTTTGCACATCCGCCGCCCCCGCTTGCAACACAAACGCTGCCATTGCCCCATAGCTCAACTCATCCAGCGGCGCACCAAACCCCACCCCCGCCAACAACACCGTTTTGGCAGAAAGGGTACGCAAACGCTGGTTTGCCCGTCGGTCAAAGCGTTCAACCGCCACCACATGCCCAAAAAGTCCGGGCAATGCCACCGAATGCGCCACAGTAATACCCGCTTGCGCCGCCAATCTCAGCGAAGCATGTTCAATCAACCCAAGGTCAATGTTTGCCCCGCGTGGGAATTTGGCAATCCAGTCCGTGCCTTCCATCGTCACCAAAGCTTTGGGGTGCGCCCCGCCCATCGTTTTGGTCGTTCCCGCAATCAGCTTTTCCTGCTCGGTCAGGGGTTCATTCGCATCAATCCGCTCAATCAATGCCTGTAAAGCGTGAATCGAATCCGCACTCGGCAATGGCTCACCCCGATGCGGCACATAGCGGGATTGCTCAACAGAAAACCCCAACGCCCCGAAACGGTGATCCCCCGCGTAATACAGAAAGTCCAAAGCTGTTGCCCGTGGCGGATTATCAATGAAACGAATTGCCCGCTCGCCCCAACGGTCAGGCATGGCATCATCCAACGCGCCAAACAACCGATCACGTACCGTGGGTGTCAGTACAGCGCGTTGCAACGGCATATCGCCCGATAACGAGTAGCCGTTTGCCAACCAACTACGCTCGTAGACAAACGCCACGCCTCGCCCGCCCAATGCCAGCGATGCCGTCCCCACCCGCACGGGAGTCTGCGGGTCAGTCAAATTCCAAACCGCCAATTCATTACCCGGTAAGATTTTCTGCGTACTCATGAACGCCCCTTCGGCAGCTTCGCCAATTCGATAGCCAGCGCCTGCTCATCGCTTGCCGGGTCTGCCAAATTCGCAACATGCTGAATCTTCCCGACCAACCAAAGCGCCATCACATACACCGACACCCCAACCGACGGATCACCCGCCTCCATACGCTGCAACGTAGGCACAGAAACACCCACCCGAGCCGCCCACGAACGCAACGACTCGCCCCGCCGCAGACGGGCAATACGCAAATCTGCCCCCAACGTTTCAAGGGCAAGGTGAACTTGTTTAGGGCTGGCTGATGCGGTGTTGGCTGCTTTACTCATGAACATAAGTATAGACAAAATTGGCTATTTGTAGATTTTTATTTAGCTAAACGTGCACACCATTTTCCACAGTGCCTCTAATGCAAGCCGAAAAAAGCATTTAGGCTATTCATCATAAAGTTCTTGGTCATTTAGACAGAAAAAGGGAGCCAAAGCTCCCTTTTTCTACACACCATGTAGCCGCTTGCCGTGCAAGCGATCACCCACAGCAACCCGATTAAGACACTTTCGGGTCGAGCTTGCCAGCTTTGTATTCACCGAACATGACTTCCAGTGAAACCGGTTTGATCTTGCTAGCTTGACCGGCACAACCAAACGCTTCAAAGCGGTCTTTACAGATGCCTGACATCGCTTTGGTCGCTTCTTTCAGGAATTTACGCGGGTCGAAGTTGGACTTGTTGTCAAACAAGTGCTTACGGATTGCACCAGTCGAAGCCATACGCAGGTCAGTGTCGATGTTGACTTTACGCACACCGTGCTTGATGCCTTCCACGATTTCAGAAACCGGTACGCCGTAGGTTTGACCCATATCGCCGCCGTAGTTGTTGATGATTTCGAGCCAATCTTCTGGCACAGAAGAAGAGCCGTGCATTACCAAGTGAACAGTCGGAATGCGAGCGTGGATTTCTTTCACACGGTCGATACGCAACACGTTGCCGGTAGGCTTCTTGGTGAACTTGTATGCACCGTGTGAAGTACCAATCGCAATCGCCAGCGCGTCAACACCGGTCTTGCGCACGAAATCCGCCGCTTCTTCCGGGTCAGTCAGCAGTTGGGAATGATCCAGCACACCTTCTGCACCGTGACCGTCTTCTTCACCCATCATGCCGGTTTCAAGTGAACCCAAGCAACCCAATTCGCCTTCAACGGAAACGCCACAAGCGTGTGCCAACTCAACCACTTTACGGGTGGTTTCAACGTTGTATTCGTAGCTGGACGGGGTTTTTGCATCCGCCATCAACGAGCCATCCATCATGACAGATGAGAAGCCGGACTGGATAGAACGGAAGCAAACCGCTGGTTCAGCACCGTGGTCTTGGTGCATAACCACCGGGATGTGCGGGTACATTTCGATAGCCGCTTGTACCAAGTGACGCAGGAACGGTTCGCCTGCGTAAGAACGCGCACCCGCAGAACCTTGCAGGATAACCGGGGAGTTGCACGCATCAGCCGCTTGCATGATGGCGTGGATTTGCTCCATGTTGTTAACGTTGAACGCTGGCATCCCGTAGCCGTTTTCAGCCGCGTGATCCAGTAATTGACGCAAAGAAATCAAAGCCATGTTGTTCTCCTCAAAATGTTGTTTAAACTGTTAACGTATTGTGCCTTAGCCGTTCTGGTGTTCACCGACGCGCAGAATCTTGAGCTGATTGGTGCCGCCTTTCGTGCCCATCAGGTCGCCTTTGGTGATAATGACCAGATCACCGTTTTCCACGATGCCTTCCTCAATCATTAATTCGACCGCTTGACGGTTGGCTATTTTCGGGTCTTTCATCGGTTCATGCAATTTCACTGGGTAAACACCCCGATACATGCTGACCCGCCGCGCTGCTTCATCGCTGGAGGTCAGCGCGTAAATCGGAATACCGGAACGAATCCGCGACATCCACAACGGGGTTGCGCCCGACTCGGTCAATGCCGCAATCGCGCGTACTCCCATGTGATTGGCTGTGTACATGGTTGCCATCGCAATACCTTCGTCAATGCGCTCGAAACGGTCTTCCATGCGATGCCCGGAACGGCGGGTTTCGTTGGAATTTTCCGCTTCCTTGCAAATCGCTGCCATCGTTTTAACCACGAGCGCCGGATGTTTGCCGGTCGCGGTTTCGCCCGATAACATCACCGCATCCGTACCATCCATGACCGCGTTTGCCACGTCGAAGACTTCCGCCCGCGTCGGGATCGGATTTTCGGTCATGGTTTCCATCATTTGCGTGGCGGTAATTACCACACGATTGAGGGTACGCGCCCGACTGATTAAGCACTTTTGCGCCTGTGGCAGCTTGGCATCGCCAATTTCCACCCCTAAATCGCCGCGAGCAATCATAATCACGTCAGAGGCGAGGATGATTTCGTCTCGAATCGCCTCTTGCATGGTTTCAGCGCGTTCCATTTTGGCAACGATAGCAGCTTTGCAACCCGCTTCCAGAGCCAAACGCCGTGCCTCATGGATGTCATCTGCCGAACGCGGGAATGACACTGCCAGAAAATCCACGCCAATGCTGGCAGCAGCGGCAATGTCTTCCCGGTCTTTGTCGGTCAAGGCTTCGGCACTCAAGCCACCACCGCGCCGATTCAAGCCCTTGTTGTTGGATAAAATACCGCCGTTGATGGCGCGGGTATGGATTTCCTGTCCCTTCACCTCGACGATTTCCAACACAATACGCCCGTCATCCAACCAGAGTTCGTCTCCGGCACTCACGTCGTTGACCAGTTCTTTGTAACCGAGGCCAACGCGCTCTTGCGTTCCGGCATCGCTGGCAAGATCCGCATCCAAAATGAAAGCATCACCCGCTTTCAGGATAATTTTGCCGTCTTTAAAACGCGCAATGCGTAATTTTGGCCCTTGCAGGTCGCCGAGAATACCGACGATGCGCCCTGCTTTATGCGCTAACTCACGCACTAAAGCCGCACGCGCCGCGTGTTCCTCGTGTGTACCGTGTGAGAAATTCATCCGCACCACGTCCACACCCGCCCGGATAATCGCTTCGATTGCTTCCGGCGTATCGGTAGCAGGCCCCATGGTCGCTACAATTTTTGTCCTTCTCAATGGATTACCTATTAACTGTGTGCTGTAAAGTGCGTAGTTTATGCTTGTTTTATGTCATTTGTGTGGGATTATAGGGGCAATTCATGAATTACCCCTACGGAGGGCTTGTTAGCCCTTAGCGCGTTCTTCCAACATGGCAACCGCTGGGAGGACTTTACCTTCGAGGTATTCGAGGAAAGCACCGCCCGCAGTGGAGATGTAGGAAATCTTGTCGTAAATATCGTACTTCTGGATCGCCGCGATGGTGTCGCCGCCGCCTGCCAGGGTGAAGGCTTTGGTTTCCGCCATTGCCATTGAAATCGCTTTCGTGCCTTCGCCGAATTGGTCAAACTCGAATACACCGACTGGGCCGTTCCAGACGACCGTGCCAGCGTTCATGATAATATCGACCAGTTCTTGCGCCGATTTAGGGCCAATGTCGAAAATCATGTCGTCGTCAGCCACGTCTTTGGCGTCTTTCAATACGGCTGGTTCGGCTGGATCGAATTTCTTACCGCACACCACGTCAACCGCGATGGGGATGATTGCGCCGCGAGCGGTCATTTTGGTAATCAGCGCATTGGCGGTGTCAACCAGATCATCTTCGCATAAAGATTTACCGACGTTGTGACCTGTGGCTTTCAGGAAGGTGTTAGCAATACCACCGCCGACAACCAACTGTTCGCACTTCTCAGACAAGGCTTCCAAAACGGTCAGTTTGGTGGAAACTTTAGAGCCACCAACGATAGCCACCATTGGGCGAGCCGGGTTTGCCAGTGCTTTATCCAGTGCAACCAATTCTTCAGTCAGCAACATACCCGCCGCTGCGACTGGGGCAAACATACCTACGCCGTAAGTTGAAGCCTCAGCACGGTGCGCAGTACCAAACGCATCCATCACGAATACATCACACAGGGCAGCGTATTTCTTGGCGATTTCTTCAACGTTTTTCTTTTCGCCTTTGTTAACGCGGCAGTTTTCCAACACGACCAACTCGCCGTCAGCCACGTCAAAACCACCGTCAACCCAATCCTTGATCAAGCGCACATCTGAACCCAAACGCGCGGCAATATTGTCAGCAACGGGTTTCAGGGAAACCGCTTCAGACCACTCGCCTTCGGTCGGACGACCCAAGTGAGAAGTCACCATTACTTTTGCACCCGCATCCATCGCGAACTTGATGGTCGCCATTGATGCGGTAATGCGTGCGTCGGAAGTGACTTTGCCGTCTTTGACAGGAACGTTCAGGTCGGAACGGATCAGAACACGTTTGCCCTTCAGATCCAGATCGGTCATTTTGATGAAAGCCATGTGGTGGAACTCCTTGCAGAAATCAAATCAGTCAAATAAAGCGCGGGATGATTTATGTGACGGATCTGAAGATTACCCCCCACCCTAACCCTCCCCCGCAAGGGGGGAGGGAAAAGATGCACTCCCACAATCCCCTCTTGCTCCCTTCACCCCTTGCGGGGGAAGGGTTGGGGATGGGGGTTCTTCTCTTAGTTCGCTGCTACGTGCTCAACAAAGCGCAGCATGTTCGCGGTGTAGCCGTATTCGTTGTCGTACCAAGCCACGACTTTCACGAAAGTGCCATCCAGCGCGATACCAGCTTCAGCATCGAAAATGGAAGAGAAGCCAACGCCACGGAAGTCAGTGGAAACCACTTTCTCGTCGGTGTAGCCCAGCGTCTTGCTCATGTCGCCAGTGGTAGACGCTTCTTTCATCGCTGCACAGATTTCAGCGTAAGTCGCTGCATTGTTCAGCTCAACCGTCAGGTCAACCACAGAAACGTCAGAAGTCGGCACGCGGAACGCCATACCGGTCAGTTTGCCTTTCAACTCTGGCAGTACCACGCCAACTGCTTTAGCCGCACCAGTGGATGATGGAATGATGTTTTCCAAAATACCACGACCACCGCGCCAGTCTTTCATGGAAGGGCCGTCAACAGTTTTCTGGGTAGCAGTTGCAGCATGAACGGTAGTCATCAAACCACGCTTGATGCCCCACTTGTCGTTCAATACTTTCGCAACAGGTGCGAGGCAGTTAGTGGTGCAAGATGCCGCAGAAATGATCGCCTGACCTGCGTAAGTGGTGTGGTTTACGCCGTAAACGAACATTGGGGTGCTGTCTTTGGAAGGAGCAGACATAACGACTTTCTTCGCGCCCGCTTCGATGTGCTTTTGGCAGCCAGCGTCGTCAAGGAAGAAGCCAGTGCATTCCAGCACGATGTCTACGCCGATGTCGCTCCACTTCAGGTTAGCTGGGTCGCGTTCAGCAGTCAGACGTACAGTTTTGCCGTTTACGACCAGGTTGCTGCCGTCAACCGCAACGTCACCATTGAAACGACCGTGTACGGAGTCGTATTTCAACATGTACGCGAGGTAATCAGGTGCCAGCAGGTCATTGATACCGACCACTTCGATACCGGGAAAATCTTTTGCAATAGCGCGGAAAGCCATACGACCGATACGGCCAAAACCATTGATACCAACTTTAATTGTCATGGAGAACTCCTCAAAAATTAACCAGATAAAATAGTTGGCGGCTCCCCTCCTCAGAAAAGCCGCCGGGTGTTGTAATGCTTACGCGACGCTATTGATAGCGTTCAGAACATTGTCAGCGGTGAAGCCGAATTGCTTGAACAATAGGTCAGCCGGGGCAGATTCACCAAAAGTGGTCATGCAAATGACTTTGCCGTTCAGGCCAACGTACTTGTACCATGCATCACCAACCGCTGCTTCAACAGCAACACGGGCAGTGACGGCTGCTGGCAATACAGATTCTTTATACGCCGCATCTTGTGCATCGAACACATCACAAGAAGGCATGGAAACCACGCGCACTTTCTTGTCAGATTTCGCTGCTGCTTGCATAGCCAGTTCCACTTCAGAACCCGTGGCAATCACGATCACGTCAGGTGTGCCGTCAGTGTCTTTCAACACGTAGCCGCCTTTAGCGATGTTGGCAATCTGTTCAGCAGTACGCACTTGATGCTTCAAGTTTTGGCGCGAGAAGATCAGGCAGCTTGGGCCTTTGTATTCAATCGCATGTTTCCAAGAAACGGCAGTTTCTACTGCGTCACATGCACGCCAGACGGACATACGCGGAATCATGCGCAGCGTTGGGATTTGCTCAACTGGCTGATGGGTAGGGCCGTCTTCGCCCAGGCCGATGGAGTCGTGGGTGTAAACGAAGATGCTTTGAATTTTCATCAACGCCGCCATACGCAGCGCGTTACGGGCGTATTCAGAGAACATCAGGAAAGTCGCACCGTAAGGCAGTAAACCGCCGTGCAAAGCCATACCGTTCATGATCGCGCTCATGCCGAATTCACGCACACCGTATGACAGGTAGTTGCCGCTGAAATCTTGCGCTTTGCCGTGGCCTGCACTGATGTGCTTGCTGGACTTGTTGAAGGTATTGTTGGAAGGTGTCAGGTCAGCCGAGCCGCCAAGGAATTCAGGCAGCAACGGTGCGAACGCATCCAGCGCATTTTTGGAAGCCACGCGCGTTGCAGGTGATTCAGCTTTGGCATCAATCGCCGCAATAGCAGCAGCAGACGCTTCAGCCCAGTTCGCAGGCAATTCGCCCGCCATACGACGCTTGAATTCAGCCGCTTCTGCTGGATAAGCCGCCGCATAAGCCGCAAACGTGCCGTTCCACGCTTCTTCAGCCGCTGCACCTTTGGCTTTTGCATCCCAACCCGCGTAAACGTTGGCAGGGACAACAAACGGTTCGTGTGACCAGCCCAGTTCAGTACGGCACAGAGCGATTTCTGCATCACCCAGTGCAGCACCGTGGCAGTCATGTGAACCGGCTTTGTTCGGGGAACCGAAGCCGATAGTGGTTTTGCAGCAAATCATGGACGGCTTGCTGGTTTCAGCACGTGCAGCTTCTACTGCTGCTTTGATCGCGTCAGCATCGTGACCGTCAATACTGATAACATGCCAGCCGTAGGCTTCAAAGCGCATTGGCGTATTGTCAGTGAACCAGCCGTCCACTTCGCCGTCGATGGAAATATTGTTGTCGTCGTAGAAGCAAATCAGTTTGCCCAGACCCATTGTGCCTGCGAAAGAGCAAGCTTCATGGGAGATACCTTCCATCAAGCAGCCATCGCCTAGGAACACGTAGGTGTAATGATCAACAATGTCATGACCCGGCTTGTTGAACTGTGCAGCAAGGATTTTTTCCGCCAATGCCATACCCACAGCATTGGTGATACCTTGACCCAGCGGGCCGGTAGTCGTTTCAATGCCAGGTGCATAGCCGTATTCAGGGTGACCTGGTGTTTTGGAATGCAGTTGGCGGAACGCTTTCAGGTCGTCCATTGACAGGTCATAGCCGGTCAGGTGCAGCACGGAGTACGGCAGCATGGACGCATGACCGTTGGACATGACGAAACGGTCACGGTTGACCCACTTTGGATTTTGTGGGTTGTGGGACATGTAGTCGTTGTAAAGGACTTCGGCAATGTCTGCCATTCCCATCGGTGCGCCCGGATGCCCGGAATTTGCTTTTTGTACGGCATCCATAGTCAAGAAGCGGATTGCGTTAGCCAGCTCGCGGCGTGTAGTCATTAGACGGGTCTCCTGTAGTTTTCAAATATCGTGATCAGCCACGCAAGCGGCGTAGCTAAAAAATGGCGAATGCAAGATGCCGATACTGACTGTTACCACCGAAGGATGCAGTCCAATATGGGGTTCCTGCATTGCCCTGATATTGACTGCCACTTCGTTAGCGCGACCAAAACGAAACAGCAGCGCCTTATGTGTATTTATTATTCAGGCAAATTAAAGCACATCTATTGTGGCTAACTTCTCAAGCAGGGGCAACTCCCCCTAGTTGGATAGATAAAACCTTGTTGATCGGAAAATTACAGCGAATCCACCTCTCAACAATGCTGCATGACAGATTTTTTTACGCTATTATTGCGCACACTCATCCGAGGAGCGTTGCGACAAAGGGGTTTTGATACTTTGCCAGGCTCGGATTGTGTTGAACATACAACGGCGCTCAGTCATTTAATTTTTAGTTTTAGGAGAACATTAATGACTGAGAGAAGTTACCTCTTCACGTCCGAATCTGTTTCTGAAGGCCACCCGGACAAAATGGCGGATCAAGTTTCCGATGCCATTTTGGATGCAATCATTGCCAAAGACCCGTATGCACGGGTAGCGTGCGAAACCCTGACCAAGACCGGCATGGTCGTACTGGCAGGCGAAATCACCACCACTGCGGAAATCGACTACGAAGGTATCGTGCGTGGCGTGGTCAATGACATCGGCTACAACAATTCCGAAATCGGTTTCGACGGCCACACGTGCGCGGTCATCAATGCACTCGGCAAGCAATCCCCCGACATCGCGATGGGCGTTGACCGTGCCAAGCCAGAAGATCAAGGCGCGGGCGACCAAGGCTTGATGTTCGGTTACGCCAGCAATGAAACCGACGTATTAATGCCAGCCGCACTGACTTACGCCCACCGTTTGGTGAAACAACAGGCGGATATGCGTAAAAACGGCACACTGCCTTGGCTGCGCCCGGATGCTAAATCCCAAGTCACCGTGCGTTACGAAGGCGGCAAAATCGTCGCTATCGACGCAGTAGTACTTTCCACCCAACACAGCCCCAACATCAGCTTGGATGACCTGCGTGCTGGTGTGATGGAACACGTCATTAAGCCGGTACTGCCACAAGAATGGCTGCACGCTGGCACTAAATACCACATTAACCCCACTGGCAACTTCGTAATCGGTGGCCCTGTGGGCGACTGCGGATTGACCGGGCGTAAAATCATCGTTGACACTTACGGCGGTATGGCACGTCACGGCGGCGGCGCATTCTCCGGCAAAGACCCATCCAAAGTTGACCGTTCTGCGGCGTATGCAGGCCGTTACGTGGCGAAAAACATCGTCGCGGCGGGCTTGGCGGATCGTTGCGAAATTCAAGTCTCCTACGCTATCGGTGTCGCACAACCGACTTCCATCACGGTTGAAACCTTCGGCACCAACAAGGTCGATGAAATCCTGATCGAAAATCTGGTACGCGAACACTTCGACCTGCGTCCTTATGGCATCACCAAAATGCTGGATCTGCTGCGCCCGATTTATCGCGGTACGGCGGCTTATGGTCACTTCGGTCGTGATGACCTTGACCTGCCTTGGGAACGCACTGACCGCGCTGACGCGTTACGCGCTGCTGCTGGCCTGTAAAAATATTAGGAGATTTCAACATGACTACTTTTAACGACTATATCGTCGCCGATATGGGCTTGGCTGCTTGGGGTCGTAAAGAACTCAACGTTGCTGAACACGAAATGCCCGGTTTGATGGCGATTCGCCGCGAATTTGCGGAATCCAAGCCGTTGGCGGGTGCGCGTATCGCGGGTTCACTGCACATGACCATCCAAACTGGCGTGTTGATCGAAACCCTGACCGCACTGGGCGCAGACGTGCGCTGGGCTTCTTGCAACATTTTCTCCACGCAAGACCACGCCGCAGCCGCCATTGCGCAAGCAGGCGTTCCGGTCTTCGCGTACAAAGGTGAATCGCTGGAAGAATACTGGGATTACACCCACAAAATCTTCGAGTGGCCGAATGGCGAACAAGCGAACATGATTCTGGATGACGGCGGCGACGCAACACTGCTGCTGCATTTGGGCGCACGTGCTGAAGTTGACCCTAGCTTGGTTGCCAAGCCTGAGTCTGAAGAAGAAACCTATCTGTACGCCGCCATCCGCAAGCGTCTGGAAACCTCCCCGAACTGGTACAGCAGCCGTTTGGCAGAAGTCCGTGGTGTTACTGAAGAAACCACTACCGGGGTTCACCGCCTGTATCAGATGCACGCGCGTGGCGAGCTGAAATTCCCCGGCATTAACGTCAACGATTCCGTCACCAAATCCAAATTCGACAACCTGTACGGCTGCCGCGAATCACTGGTTGACAGCATCAAGCGTGCTACCGACGTGATGATTGCGGGCAAAGTCGCACTGGTCTGCGGTTACGGCGACGTAGGCAAAGGCTCTGCGCAAGCCTTGCGTGCTTTGTCTGCACAAGTCTGGGTTACAGAAATCGACCCGATTTGCGCCTTGCAAGCGGCAATGGAAGGCTACCGCGTGGTAACGATGGAATACGCGGCGGATAAAGCTGACATTTTCGTGACTGCAACCGGCAACTTCCACGTCATCACCCATGACCACATGAAGGCGATGAAAAACGAAGCCATCGTCTGCAATATCGGTCACTTCGATAACGAAATCGACGTAGCCTCACTGGAACAGTACGAGTGGGACGAAATCAAGCCACAAGTTGACCACGTGATCTTCCCTGACGGCAAGCGCATCACACTGCTGGCAAAAGGCCGTTTGGTGAACCTGGGCTGTGCGACTGGGCATCCGTCTTATGTCATGTCTTCTTCGTTTGCGAACCAGACGATTGCGCAAATCGAGTTGTGGACTGAACGCGATTCCGGCAAATACCCGATTGGCGTTTACACCCTGCCGAAGCATTTGGACGAGAAAGTTGCACGGTTGCAGTTGAAAACCCTCAACGCGCAACTCAGCACCTTGACCGAAAAGCAAGCGCAGTACATTAACGTAGCGGTAGAAGGGCCTTACAAGGCTGACCATTACCGTTATTAATAAATAAGTAAATAAAAGGGCGGGAGGGACTTTTCTCTCCCAGCCTATAACTGGGCTGCGATTCCAATGCAAACTGAACGGGTTATTTGGCTAAACCCACCACAACCAACCGATGCTCCCTGCATCTTGTGCGGTAACACCCTCGGCAACGAAATTGTGTTACAGGCTGCCCATTGGCACGCCGATTACGGTTATCTGAATACCGCCCATTGTAAGCAATGCGGTAGTGCTTGGTTTCCAGATGCACAACAACATAACGTCCCTTATCCTTCCACTGAGATAGTGCTACAAGACCCAAATTTCATTTATCTGATTTACCATTATCTCGAAATTGTTGGTGGATTAGATTGGAAAATTGGTTTACTGGAACGCTTGCCATTTAGCCGTTTCCGCTCAGTATTGGAAGTGGGTTGTAATGCTGGGGTTGCGCTGGATTATTGCCGGACAGCATGGGGGGCGGACGTTGTAGGTTTAGAACCTTCCGCTTACGGCGTAATGGGCGCACGTTTGTTAGAAACGCCAATTTTGCACCGCTACATGCATGAGGCAGAAGAAATTCAAGGCAAGACCTTTGATTTCATTTTTGCCACTGAAGTGCTGGAACATGTTCCAGAACCGCTAGGTTTTTTGCAAGAGCTGAAAAGTTACCTCGCACCTGACGGTATTGTATTGCTGACAACGCCACGTTCAGGTTCGTTAACACCCGAAACCCCGCCAGGGGAGTTATACGCGGCCTTATCAGCCGGAGCACATTACTTCTTGCTGTCGCCTGAAAAACTGGCCGATTTGGCGACTCAAGCGGGTTTTGCTTGGTCGCATATTGAGCCATTTGGCATGACCAATGTGGCAGTTTTAGCTGACAAACCTATTGATTTCAGTAATAGCGTGCTAGTCAGCCAGCGACTTCAGAATTATTATCAGCATAGGTGTGCCACCCCAGTTGAGGACGCAAGAACGCATTTGGGGCATTTGTTAAACCATTACATCAGCAGCCGGAGTATTAATCACGTTGTTGCTAATGATGTCATGGTATTGATCCGCTCAGGCTTGACGGAACAATTCGGCATTGACATTGATGAGCCAGATGCGTGGTTAGGCAATGTGCTTGAAGCCAACCATTTAGTCACGTATGGTAAATTCATGCCTTACGCTTTACCCTTTTACCTTTATTGGCTGGCACGTGACCTGCGTGCAACCGGAGAAGCTAAACACTATCTTGAGTTGGCACAACTGTTAGCGACCAAAGGGTTGGCAACAGACTTCCTTAGCTTATTTGTTTACCATCGTTTATTCGATCAAATCAGTGAGGAAATGACTGACGCACTGCGTGCTCCGGGTAGCATTGCTTCACGCTTGCATGAAATGACTGCCCAGCTTATTGTGAAAATACCGGAATTGCAGCTTCCTGCTGTTGCAACACCAACGCATTGGTTGCAGCGCACAAAAGCCAAACTATTACAGGCTGGCTCACGTTTTTTGAGACTAAATTATGACTGACGACCATCAACACGATCACGTAAATCACGATGATCTAATTTTCAGCTTCGAGTTTTTCCCACCCAAAACCGACAAGGGTGCAGAAAATCTACGCGCAGTACGCAACGAATTAGCGGCATTAAACCCGCGTTTCTTTTCGGTCACTTACGGCGCAGGCGGCTCAACGCAAGCGAATACCTTGAACACCGTGCTAGAAATCCAACGTGATTCCGGCATTGAAGCCGCACCACACTTGTCGTGCGTGGGTTCGAGTGCCGAACAAATCCGCGAAACATTGGACACCTACCGCAATAACGGCATCAAGCACATTGTCGCCTTGCGCGGTGATTTGCCGTCCGGTTCACGCGATCTGGGGCAATTCCGCTACGCCAACGAACTGGTGGAATTTATCCGCAAGGAAACCGGCGACCATTTCAATATCGAAGTGGCTGCTTACCCCGAAATGCACCCGCAAGCCCCCAACCTCAAAGTCGACATCGACAACTTTGTGCGCAAGGTGAATGCAGGCGCGAACAGTGCGATTACGCAATACTTCTTCAATGCGGATGCGTATTGGCACTTTGTGGATGAATGCGTGAAAAAGGGCGTGGAAATCCCCATCGTCCCCGGCATTATGCCGATCACCAATTATTCACAACTGGCACGCTTTTCGGATATGTGCGGGGCGGAAATTCCGCGCTGGTTGCGCAAGCAACTGGAAACCTATGCGGATGATGTGGAATCCATCGCCAAATTCGGTGAGGAATTTATCAGTTTACTGTGTGAAAACTTGCTTGAAACAGGTGCACCCGGCTTGCATTTCTACACCATGAATCGGGTTGAACCGACCATGAGTATTTGGAAAAACATCGGGTTGGCAGACTGATGCGCGTCCCGCGTTTTTATGTGTCGCAACCTTTCTCTGTCGGGCAGGAATGCGTCTTGCCCGACACGACGTTTCGCCACGCCATCCAAGTGTTGCGCTTAGGCGTGGGCGAACCACTCATCCTGTTTAACGGTGAAGGTGGCGAATATGTCGCACACATGAGCCATATCAGCAAACGTACTGCATCGGTGCTGATCGACAGCTTTTCCGCGATTGACACCGAATCTCCCGTCCACCTCACCCTCGTGCAAGCGGTTATCAAGCCTGACAAAATGGATTTTGCCCTGCAAAAAGCCGTAGAACTCGGTGCAAATACCATCCAGCCACTGATCACGCACCGCAGCGTAGTACGGGTTGGCAAAGAGCAAGTGGATAAAAAATTGCAGCACTGGGAGGGTATTGTCGTGGCAGCGTGCGAACAATCAGGGCGTACTCGAATGCCTACCGTACAAGCACCGTTGACGCTGGAACGCTGGCTGGAAACACCTTGTGTGGGTACGCGGATAATTCTCGCGCCCGGTGATTTCCCGCGCATTCACGCCTTGTCGTCAGAGTTACCCACACCGATTGCGCTCTTGATTGGCCCCGAAGGCGGGTTTACCGATGCAGAAGTGGAAACTTGTGTGCAAGCTGGGGTAATGCCCGTCTCGTTGGGGCCACGAATATTGCGGGCAGAAACAGCGAGTAGCGCGGCACTGGCCTTGCTCCAGCACCGCTTTGGGGATCTTTAACTTACTCGTCGGCTAATTGCGAAGGCAAGGCATCTGCGGCGCGTTGCAAATACGTTTCCAATGGCAGTGGCGGATTCGCATGAATATTCAACGAACTCAATTCCTGATGGTAATACGGCTCGCTGGAAAACTCATTCGCCAGTGTCACTTGATCCAACACGCTAATCGCTCGCAACCCCAACGGCAGCGCACTCAATACCAAAGCAATGCCCAAAGCAAGCAAACGTTTCTGACTCAATACCCAATGCAGATAAGCATACAACAACGCGGGTATCAGCACGAAACCACTGACGCCGGTCATGAGCCAGGTAAACGGCGCATCCGAGGTCAGAAAATAACTCAGCCAGCCGCTTATTTCTTCCAATACCATCGGCACTAGATTAAACAATGACACCACACTCAACGCCGGAGCAAACTCCCAACGGTGCGTGAACAGTCGCGTAATGCCACTGATCACCAAAGTCGCAAACAGCATCCACACCAAGGTCGGCAACACCCCACTGATGTAAAACAGCGGATCTTTAGCCGTTGTCACATTCAAATAATCGTTCAGCAACAGCGATACCACGGTCAACAACAGCAACAACACTGCCCACAACGGCTTACAAAAAGGTGTAAACAAGCCCCCGCAACGGCTAACGTGAGTGATTTCCACCGGCATCGCAGTCGACGCTAAACGCAAACGGCGATTACCCAACAATAGTTGACTCGGAATCGGCGCTTGCACGGGCTGTAAACCAAGCTGATGCTTATTCAGGCGCGTACCGTTTTCACTCGACAAATTGTGAACGAATACCTGCCCCTTAGCGTCTTGCTCCAAACGCAAATGGTAGGGTGACACCGAGTTATCGGAGAGAATCACATCATTATCCAGCGCCCGCCCAATCGTTACCGGGAACTGCTCCAAACGGTGGTATTGATTCAAACCGCGTGTTTGAATTTCCAAAATCATGGTTGCCATTTGAAATCCCCCAACATGCGCTGCAACAACGCCATGCCACTCTCAAACGTTGTGCCGGTCATGTCCAAATTAAACAGCATTCCCTGACGCTTATGCCCCACCAACGCCGCCGTCACCAGCAAATCACTCAGCCCGGTATAATTGAGGTAATCGCGCCGACACACTGTCATTTTGAATTCTTGCCCCGCAATCAGCGTAAAATCGGTGAAACACTCAAAATTGGTCACATCTTGCTTGCCCGCCCCACTCGCTGACACGCTGGCATTCATAATCTCGTAATAACGGTAAAAGCGTGCCGGAATCGTTTCCCCCGCATCAAACCACACATACTCGTAGTCCAAAGTACCCACTTCCAGCTCATCATCCAGATAAATGCTGCTCTCATTGCTGCACTGGGTGAAATACGAACGCATTAACGTATCCGATTTGGGTTTATCGCTGTTATCCCAGCAACGCACCACGCCGGTAACATCCATCGGCACTTTGAAACGCCCTAGTTGCTGAAGCGTCCATTCCCGCTTCTGCAAATTTTGCACGTACTTATCCGCATGGTTTTTCAATTGCTCGGTAATGCGCTGCCCAATATCCGCATCCGCCTGAAATCCGGTCAATTTCAGACGTTCCAAAATAATCGCTAAATAGTCCGCAGGCACGAGGTAACTCAAGCCATTGCCCGACGTCGCCACATTGACCCCCACTACGTTTTTGTTCTCATCCAACGTAGGGCCACCGCTCATCCCGGCATTCAGGCTGCCGGAAAACAGAATATTGTTATCATCGCTGGATTTCATGACCCCGTTATTCGTGCCTTCCACAATAGAGAAGCCTTTATCCATCGGATTTCCTAGGGAATATAACCGCGCTCCCTTGGGTGGAATCTTCGCAATCTGCAAGGGCTTACCTAAAGGCATGTCGGCTTTCAATACTGCAAGGTCATGCAACACATCCACTGCCAGCAATTCTAAGCGCCCGGTATTGCCGGAAGTCGATAAATAATCCAGTGCAAAATCACCTTCCGGGTTATTGATGTAGGTGCTGACCACGTGGTAATTGGTCGCAATAATATCCGGGCGCATCACTACAAACGCCGAGCCAATTGCGGTTTTTTTACCGGTTTGCTGATTAATAACCCGCACTTGATACACCGACGCTTCCACATCGGAATAAATAGAGGAAGAACTGTTTTCCGCCCACGACGGCGAGGCGACCCCTAACCACAGGGTCGCCCACAAAAGCAAAAGTCTTAACGACACTAGGGCATTCCTTACCGCTTATAAGCTGGCAAATACATCTTTGGCAATGGCGATGGTTTCATCCAAATCGGCTTGGGTATGGGCGTTGGATACAAATCCCGCCTCATACGCCGACGGCGCGAGATACACACCCCGGTCTAACATGCCGTGGAAAAAGCGGTTGAATTGTGGAATATTGCATTGAGTCACTTGCGCGTAAGTGTCGATGCGTGGTTCGGTGGTGAAGAACAAACCGAACATCCCACCCACTTGCTGAGTGATAAACGGCACACCGGCAGCGTCGGCGACTTGCTGCAAACCTTCGAGCAAGTACGTGGTTTTGCTGGTCAGTTCTGGGTAAAAATCATCGCGGGAAATGATTTCCAGCATTTTCAACCCCGCCGTCATCGCAATCGGGTTGCCGGATAACGTGCCAGCCTGATACACCGCGCCCAACGGCGACAACTGTTCCATAATGTCACGCCTGCCGCCGAACGCGCCGACCGGCATTCCGCCCCCAATGATTTTACCCAGCGTGGTAATGTCAGGCTTCACGCCATACACCTGCTGCGCCCCGCCCAATGCCACCCGAAAGCCCGTCATGACCTCATCGAAAATCAGTACCGCACCCGACTGATCACACACCTCGCGCAAGGTTTCGAGGAAACCATCGACAGGCGGGATGCAATTCATATTGCCGGAAACGGGTTCGACGATAATGCAAGCAATTTCATGCCCCCGCGCCGCGAACACTTCGCGCACCTGTGTGCTATTGTTATAGTCAAGCGTCAGGGTGTATTGCGCCAATGCTGCGGGAACACCGGGGGAACTCGGTTGTCCAAACGTCAACGCACCCGAACCGGCTTTCACCAGCAGCGAGTCACCATGACCATGATAGCCCCCTTCAAATTTGACCAAGAAGTTACGCCCGGTAAAGCCTCGTGCCAAGCGAATCGCCGACATCGTGGCTTCTGTACCCGAACTGGTCATGCGCACCATGTCGATCGACGGCATAATGGCGCAAATGCGCTCTGCCATGGTGATTTCCAATTCGGTGGGCGCACCGTAGCTCAAGCCATCCACCGCAGCGGCTTGCACCGCAGCGACGACTTCGGGGTGCGCGTGACCGGCGACCATTGGCCCCCACGAACCCACGTAATCAATCAAACGGTTGCCGTCTGCATCCCACATATACGCCCCTTGAGCACGGGCAATAAAACGGGGAGAACCACCGACACTGCGAAAGGCTCGTACCGGGGAATTAACCCCGCCGGGAATGGAATGTTTGGCTTGCTCAAATAACGTTTCAGAACGGGTCACGGCTGGCATCCTTGGCAGAATTGACGATAACAGGAAAGGCTTACAATCTTACGCGAGAGGTTTACACTTGAACAGTTACAAACTGGGTTTCAGCTTATTGGTAGCCATTGCTATCACCTTAGCTTACTGGTACGGCAAGCCCGATACACCGGCTACACCCTCGCAATCTGTCGCCACAGTAGCACACCTTGACACCCCGAATACAGCCGCACGCTTACCTTTTGCAGCAAGTATACCGTTAACAGCAACTGCGCAGAAGGCTACCCAAGGCATTGCCCCGCCAACGTCAACAGCAATCACCGGATTGCTCGCCAAACTTGACCCCTTACTCAGTGAAATCCACACCATTTTGCTGGAAATTTCCAGCTTACAACAACTACTCTACAACCCTTACGACCCTTATCAACAAGCTGATGAAGCAATGCGCGAAGCTTACCAACCTCGGCTTGATGCGTTATCCGAACGCCTCGACACACTCTTTCTGCAAGCTAAAAATATTTCCATTCCGCTGGCGCAACGGGCAGTGTGGGAGCAAGTGCTCAATCTGGGGCTAGACGACCCCGCGAGTTCACAAGCATTGAGCATCATGAGTAACACACTGGATGATGCGTTATTTAAAGACATGCTCAGCGTATTAGCCGCCGCCGGTGAACATTCTGGGCTGGCGCGTGCCAGCTTAGCCTTCAGCATCTTGCTACCACCGGAAACCCGTTACTACGATGGCAATGTGAACGCCGCCACCGTGCAACGCGCCACACCCCGCCAGCAATACATCAAAGATTTTCTGGAAATGCAATTCCCCCGCGAAACCGACCCCGAAGTACTCCGCGCCTATTTAGAAATTTACCGCACCATGTCACAAGATTCGCACGGCTTGGTTTCCGCCGAACAATTCGCCCAACAACTGGAAAATTTACGGGTTCATCTCAACCCCGACTACTATTTTAACTTCCGCTTACAGCAACAGAAATTGACTGACCCGAACACCGATGTCGCCGCCTTATTGCGCGACATTAACAGCACCGCCATGCCCCCAGAAGAGCGGCGCAGCATAATAACCCTGTTCAGCAATAGCATTTTCATGGAACTCTCCCCCAATGCGGCGGAAGCCAACGTCAACAAAGTGATACCCGAACAACACCGGCAACTACTGCTGCAATACCTCGACAATGCCTTAGCGCAACCCACCTTGCAAGACCGCTACTCACTCTCCGAATACGGGACGCAGCGCTATACCATGGAATTGCTCAAATACCGTGAACAAGCCGACGCGGTGTACTACCAACGCATTGTCGACAGCAAAACCTTAGCCGAACAAGTGGGCTTGATTTTGGGCGCACAAATGGCAGGCGTTCCAGTCATGGATAAACTGCAAAACAATGCGGCATTGCGCCAACGCCTCACCGCTCAATTGCAACAACCCAATTTAAGCGCGGATGCACGCTCAGCATTACAGGACGCCCTCAGCATGATCACGCCGGAATCGCCTATGCCGACTGAACCAGACTATGTTTCCGAACCAGTGCCTGATAGCGACTCGCCTGTTCTGCAATCGCCGGGCTACTGAATACATCGGTAATGACCGCCAGCATGTCTGCGCCATTTGCCAGCAAATCGGGGGCATTGTCCAACGTAATACCACCGATCGCGCAAATGGGTAGCGTGAGTTGCTGACGCGCTTGGTGTAACAATTCCAGTGTAGCGCGGGGTGCATTCGGTTTGGTGGGCGAGGGGAAAAAGCTGCCGAAGGCGATGTAATCCGCGCCCTGCTCTGCTGCATTCAGTGCCAGTTGTAGCTGATTATAGCAAGACACACCGATGATGGCGGTGTTACCTAAAACCTCCCGTGCAGCACTCAAGGCGGAATCGTCACGCCCCACATGCACACCATCCGCTTGCACGGATTTTGCTAATGCCACGTCGTCGTTGATGATAAAGAGCGCGTGGTGATCACGGCACAAGGAGCGTAAGGCAGTCGCTTCTTGTTCACGCCACACTTGATCGGTGGTTTTGTCGCGGTATTGCACGATAGCGGCACCGCCGCGCAGGGCTTGTTCGACTTTACTCAATAGCGCGTCGCCGGTTGAGCCGTCGGTGATGACGTAGAGTCCTTGCATCCTAAAAATCCTAGTTCAGACATAATCGCTATCTGTCTTGCAAATGCCGTTCGCTATCCATACTTTGGTGCAGAATACGGATAACTTCAACACACGCAAACATGCCCAACCGGTAAAAGATCAGATGCGAACCGACAGAATGTCGCTTATAACCAACGCGAATGTGGTCAATGGGTTGTCCCGCATTCGGATTTTCCGCCAAAAAGTCAAACGCATCCAGCAGTTTCTCACCGTACTGCTCGGTTTTCACCAGCCCCCACGTCGCAGCACCATAGCGCCAGATGTCTTTAATATCTTCCAGCGCCAACGGTGACAAGGAATATTGAGGCATTACTTGCTCCCCAACTCTGCACGCATGTTGCGCTTAAACGCTTCACGATCAAAGGGTTGGGGTTGCCCACTGTTTTCACCCGCTATCAGTGCTTCTCGCAAGCGTTGCACTCGCAATTCTTGTTCTTCCAACAAGCGCAAACCAGCACGGACAACTTCACTAACGGAATGATAATTCCCGGTACTCACCAAACGATCAACGAACGTTTCAAAGTGCGCACTGAGCGATATAGACGTATTTCGAGACATAACGCAATCCTCAAGGTTGTCGACTGTTTTGATTTTACCAAAAATTGGTATTTTGTCTATTAACTATCAGAACGCTTATTTTCAGATAAATATGGCTATTTTAAAGTAAACTCTACAATAGTCGAATTCGATACATCAAAAATATTCAGGGCTTACGGCTATTTTTGGACTTATTGCGGACACGTGTTGGCGGCATGGTAGTGCTCTCCAATCTCGCGCAAGACATTCAGATTGCCCCACAAACCGCCAAATCTTGGCTGGAGTCGTTGGAACGGATGTACGTTTTATTCACGGTTATGCCGTACACCCAATCCATTGCCCGCGCCATCATTAAGCCGCCAAAAGCCTATTTTTTCGATAACGCGGATGTGGTGGATGAGAAAGGTGCACGGTTTGAAAACCTGATTGCCAGCACCTTACTCAAACGTTTGCATTATCTGGAAGACCACGAGGGCTACCGCTGCGAACTGCGTTATATCCGCGATAAAGAAGGGCGCGAAGTGGATTTTGTCATCCTCAAAGACGGCGAATTGGAGGAGTTGATTGAGGTCAAGTACAGTGATGACGGGGTAGCGCCTGCGCTACGTTATTACACCGAACGCTTGAAACCCAAACGGGCAACCCAATTGGTTGCCACCTTGGATAAACCCTATGATGCACACGGTATCAGGGTCACGAATCCGTTTGCGTATTTTGCGGATGCGCCGTATTAAGCTTGCCGCCAATAAAACCGATCCGGCATCCACTGCCCGCGCCCGATCTTCCGCCCCGCCTGCAAACTGCCCCACGTATACGCCTGCGCCGCTGCCACCGCTTTGCTCATCTCCATCCCCTTCGCCAGATTCGCCGCGCACGCCGACGCCAACGTACACCCCGAACCGTGGTAAGTTTCCGGCAGCCGTTCCCACAACCAAGTACGCAAGCGCTTGCCATCGCCATACAGCGCATTTTCCACGCGCTCGGTTTCGGCATGAGTGCCAGTCAACAACACGTATTCACAGCCCTGATCCAGCAAGGAAAATGCCTGTTCATCCAGCGTCTCACCACGTACTGCCAGTTGCGCGGCTTCCGGCACATTCGGGGTCAGCAAGGTTGTCAGGGGCAACAGGTATTCGCGGATAGCACCCAACAATTCATCACTGGCAAAGCCTTTGCCCCCCCCAGCCGCCAGCACCGGGTCGAGAATCACCGGCACATCCGGCGCTTGCAACAGAATGCGATGCACCGCGCGCACCACCTCCACACTACCCAGCAAGCCGATTTTGAACGTCGCAATCGGCATATCCGCCAATAACGCTTCTGCTTGCTGCTCAATCAAATAATCTGCCAGCGGCTCAATGCGTTGCACATTGCGGGTATCTTGCACCGTCAAACAGGTAATCACACTCACCGCATGACAGCCTTGACTCGCAATCGCCTCACTATCCGCCTGAATGCCTGCCCCACCCGTGGGGTCATGCCCCGCCAAGGTCATTACCACCGGCACTGCCGATGCAACGCTATGCTCTGTTAGCAACAGGAATCTCCTAAACGTTTACTTACCATCACGACACCATCGTCCATCCCATCCTGATGACGGGTGAACCCCAAGCGCTGCATCAATTTCAGCATCCCGTGATTATGCGGCAACACTTCGCCCTCAATGGTACGCAAGCCTTTTGCTCGCGCCGCCTCAATCAAGGTTTGCATCATTAAGCCACCCAAACCCCGGTTCTGCCATTCATCGGCAATCACCAGCGCAAATTCGCAACTCATTTTATCGGGGTTAATCGCATACCGCGCCACCCCCATTTCCACTTCCTGCCCGTCTTGGCGGGTCAGTGCCAGAAACGCCATTTCACGGTCATAATCAATTTGCGTAAGCCGCACCAGCATGTCGGGCGTGAGTTCGCGCAATGCCTGCATGAAACGCATGTATCGCGATTCTTTCGACAGGTTACGCACGAATTCTTGCTCCATTTCCGCGTCTTCGGGGCGAATCGGGCGAATCACAATGTCCGTGCCATCCGGCAATTGCTGGCGTTTAACCAAATCATTCGGGTAGGGGTGAATCGCCATGTGATCATAACGCCGCGCCGTGGTCGGCGGGTAGTTGATAATGAAACGCGCATCCACTGCCATTACCCCATTAGCATCCGCCATCAGTGGATTGATGTCCATTTCCACTATTTCGGGCAATTCACACACCATTTCGGAGACGCGCTGCATCACTTTCCACAAGGAATCGAAATGGATCGGCGGCATATTGCGGAATTTACCCAGCAAACGCGCCACACGGGTACGGCACACAGTTTTCTTGATCATGTAATCGTTCAACGGCGGCAATGCCACGGCACGGTCACGGTGGATTTCCACCGAGGTGCCGCCCATACCAAAGCTGATCACCGGACCGAATACCGGGTCGCGTACCACACCGATCATCAGTTCACGCGATGAATTGCTGTGGTACATGCACTCCACGGTCACGCCATCAATCCGCGCTTCCGGCAAATTACGGCGTGTAGTTTCCAACAATTCTTGGTAAACACTGCGCACCGCATGGGCGCTGGCAACGTTGAGGCGCACCCCATCCACGTCCGACTTGTGGTGAATATCGGGGGAACTGATTTTCAGCACCACCGGATACCCCAGGGATTCCGCCGCCACCAACGCTTCCGCTGGACTGCGCACCAAAATAGTCGGCAATGCGGGAATGCGAAACGCCGACAAAATTGCCCGCGATTCGGTAGTAGACAGCGCCCGCCGCCC
Organism: Candidatus Thiothrix putei; assembly: GCA_029972225.1. Taxonomy (NCBI): domain Bacteria; kingdom Pseudomonadati; phylum Pseudomonadota; class Gammaproteobacteria; order Thiotrichales; family Thiotrichaceae; genus Thiothrix; species Candidatus Thiothrix putei. The sequence continues at coordinate 645,333 of CP124756.1, read as the reverse complement.
TTCTGCCAGCACGCTTTCAATGATTAACCGCGCCCCGTCCACATCCGGCTCGGTTTTTTGCTCCTGCACCGACGGCGGGACTTGCATCAGCAATTTCTGATTACTGCGGTATTGGGTGAGGTAAGCAAACGCTTCGACCGCTGCTTCGGGGGTGCGAAAATGCGGCACACCGGCTTCGGTCAATAGTTGGCGTCCGGCAGCTACTTGTTGTTCGCCCATCCAACACGTGAGAATCGGCTTGCAATGCTTGGCTTTTTTGCTGGCATCGCATGTGCCGATCACCGTAGTAGCCACACCAGCGGGATCGGTCATCGCCTGCGGGGTCAACATCACCAGAATGCCGTCGAGGTTGTCATCCTGCATACAAATTTTCAGCGCCGCCGCGTAACGTTCCGGGTCAGCATCACCGAGAATATCCACCGGATTGCCGTGCGACCAAGTGAATGGCAATACTTTATTCAACTCTGCCAACGTAGTCGGGGAAATCTCTGCCATGCGCAAGCCCATTTCCACCGCCCGATCCGTTGCCATCACGCCGGGGCCGCCGCCGTTGGTGATAATCAGCAAGCGGTCTTGCTGCACCCGAATGCCGGATGAAAGGATTTGTGCCGCCGAAAACAGTTGCGCAATGGTATTAGCACGTACCACACCGGCACGTTCCAGCGCGGCATCAAAGGCATCATCGCCGCCTACAATTGCGCCCGTGTGCGACATTACCGCGCGCGAACCTTCTTCGTAACGCCCTGCTTTCAACACAATCACCGGCTTCATGCGCGAAGCGGTGCGCAAACCGCTCATGAAGCCGCGTGCATCGTGAATCCCTTCCACATACAGCAAAATGCTATCGGTTTTGGGGTCAAGCGCTAGGTAATCGAGCGTATCGCCGAAATCCACATCCGCCGTATCGCCCAAGGTAATCACGGTCGAAAAACCGATACCTTGCGTGGCTGCCCAGTCCAAAATCGCGGTACACATCGCACCGGATTGTGACACCAGCGCCAGATTACCGGCTTGCGCTTGATTACGGCTAAACGTGGCATTCAAACCGACCGAGGGGCGCATAATCCCCAAACAATTCGGGCCAATGATGTGCATCGCGTATTGGCGGGCAATATCGGTAATGTCTTTTTGCAAACGCTGCCCACGATTACCCGCTTCGGCAAACCCAGCGGACAGCACCACCACACCCTTGGCCCCGTGTTCACCACATTGGCGAATAATACTAGGGACAGTCGCAGCAGGCGTTGCTACCACTGCTAGGTCAACCGGCTTGTTCAACGCCATCAAAGTCGGATAAGCTGCTTGACCTTGAATCTCCGTGTGTTTGGGATTGATGGGGTATAACGCCCCTTTAAACCCTGCGGACAATAAATTCTGGAACACCACGGTTCCCACGGCTTTTTCCCGCTCACTCGCACCGAATACCGCGACGCTTTGCGGGGCAAATAATTGATTTAAGTAATGGTGGCTCATGGCCAAAAACCTCTATGATAAACAGTTGCAAAAGCGCGGAAATCGGCTTTTGTTGCATTGCAACATATCTTACTCTGATTTGTGTGAAAAGAATATGACCGTCGCTGTAATTACCCATTCCCATTGCCATTTGCACGATAATGGCTCACCTCACCATCCCGAATGTGCGGAACGTCTGGATGCCATTAATAACCGCATGATTATGTCGGGTGTGGACTGGATTTCACGCCATTACGATTCGCATTGTGCCGAGCGCGAACACCTGTTGCGGGTGCATGATGCAGAGTACGTGGAACGGGTGTATGCCACCGCGCCTACCGAAGGTCACACCATGCTGGACGGTGATACCGGCATGAATCCGCATTCGTTGGATGCGGCTTTACACGCCGCTGGTGCGGTGGTAATGGCAGTCGATTTGGTAATGGCAGGTTCACACAAACACACGTTTTGCGCGATTCGCCCGCCCGGTCATCATGCCGGGCGCAACCGTGCGGCGGGTTTTTGCATTTTCAACAATGTGGCGGTTGGAGCGGCTCATGCCATTGAGGTGTATGGCATTGAACGGGTGGCGATTATTGACTTCGACGTACACCACGGTGATGGCACAGAAGAGATTTTCAGCGGCAATAACAAGGTAATGTTCTGTTCATCTTTCCAGCATCCGTTTTACCCGTTTAGCGGGGCGGATACTGATGTTCCCAATATTCGCAACTTACCACTGCCTGCCGGAACCGGTGGGGCGGCGTGGCGTGAAGCGGTGGAAGCCAGTTGGCTACCTGCCCTACGTGAATTTAAACCGGAATTGGTGATGATTTCTGCCGGATTTGATTCGCATTTGGAAGACGATATGGGTGGCTTTAATCTGGTGGAACGCGATTATATTTGGATCACCAAAGAACTGTGCCAGATTGCCAAGGAATTTGCCGAGGGAAGAGTGGTGTCGTGTTTGGAGGGAGGGTATGAGCTATCACCGCTGGGTCGGGCGGTGACAGCGCATATCAAAGAATTGGCAGAATTTCACTAACTATTAACTGCAATAACCCAATTGTGCATAAGTTTTAGTACTACCGGATGGTTTGGCGGTACATAACGTTTGCAATAACGAGCCGATGTTGCCTGCTCCATATGTCCCGTAGGTAAGGTTGGGGTAACGTGTGTTTTGGCGGAATTGTGACGCATAGTTATCCTTTGGAGTATTAGGGTCAGCGGATCCCCATGAGGTAACACCAACGACAACATTTCTGAGGGCTGCTGTACCTGCCACGGCTCCCGTGCCTCTTGCAGGATCTTGATAACCAAAGTTAGCAATCCACGGCCCACCACTGGAACCACCGGTCAAATCACTACCGGAGTAAATTTGTCCCGCACCCGATAGCGTTGTTAAATAGGCAGGGCCATCAGTACGTTGCATTATTCTGCCTGAGTCTAACAAAGCGGGGTATCCTAACGTAGAAATCGCTGCGGTACTGAGATTACCCGTTCTTGAGCTACTGACAAATGAATAATTATTCCAGCCATACGCTAATGCCCCGCCCACGACATCTTTAATAAACTGATTCGATGTATTTTTCTTAACAATCAACACAGCCAGATCATTATCACGCGCAGCACCAGTACCTACATCCGTACCATTTGCCCAACTAGCTGGTCGAACATAACTACCTATATCCCATGTACCATAAGGCACAGAACCATTGTACGTTGCTGGTGTAAAACGGAAATTGGTGAAGGTATTATTACCTGAACCAAAGTTTTGAATACAATGAGCAGCCGTAACAATAACACCGCTACGAATAAGGCTGGCAGAACATTGATGCATCAGCCCAGAAGAAGGATTGGTAAATGTTAATTTACCAATCGCACTATAAGGATAAGTTGCACTTAAATAATTAGCAGTTGAGTGTGCTACAACTGTTGTAGGTTTGTGAGACACCCTAGCCGAAGTATACGGAACCCCAAAAGACCCAAATGCCCGCCCAGTAATATCGCCACTCTTCGCCGTTACTTGGTTATCACCCATAACACCTGCTACTCCAGCCGCATTATTGCCAAACAGTGGCGATACTGAAGATGTGTCTGGTTTGATCAAAGGATTAACATAAGGTTTTGCCTGTGTAACTGCCCCTCCTGCTTTAGATACAGTAGCTTTATCATCATAGATGTTTTCAATCGCCATATCTCGATCAGTAACTGCTTGCCCTGCCGCAAATGAAGCATTAGCAATTGCCAAAACAGGCATTAATGAAAGTGTTAACAATTTAGTTATTTTCATGTTCATAATAAAATACTCTCCATTGATAAATTATCAGCAATGTATTTATTTAAAAAATAGGTTATACCTAGTTTTAAAAATTTCCAACTATTTAAAAACCACCTCCGCCATGCAGATAACTGCTACCAGTTTTTCATAAGCCCTTGCCCCATTGTTCCAACAATTACACGCCCAATATTAGCTGTATAGGCAATGGATGATAAATTATTGAAAGCCAAACCTTGATTTAAAATATCCCAAGTTTTATTAGTAGGATTAAATTGCAATACACCGGCTGATTGTGATGAATAACCACCATCAGTAAGTACTTAGGCATAAGTTACTCGGAACTTTGCAATCGTAACCGATTGATTTGTAAGGGGTGGTTTTTCCGAAAAACTTTTGCATAAGTACTTATACGCATAAGATGAAAGTGCCAATAACTCACCTTTCTTATATGGCGACGCGGCAACACTGCGTAGATAAGGGTTTTTATAAAGCCTAGACCAACTACTACCCTTGGTTCCCATCCAAATACCACCTAAATTAGTAGAGTTTTTCTGGTCAAATACTGCAATATAAACCTGATTCGGGGTAAGAGGGTCAGCAACGATATCGGATACAAAATAGCGCCCAGCACCATGAGGCACAAACAAATCTGCAAGCGACACGGCGGCTGTCATTCGCTCTGTATTCGTTAAACTCCACGTATTCCCACCATCTTGTGAGGTAAATACACCGGCACTACCTGCCGCATACACTAGGTTACGATTAAAATAATCAACGGCTGTTGAAGTACAATACGCCTGTACCCCATTCTGTTGTTGAGTGCGGCTACGGCAATCCAATACCTTTTTCCAATTTTTGCCATCGTCTTGACTGCGATACACATTACCGTTAGCTGTGACAAATAGCGTTCTCTGGTTAACGGGGCTATTGCGGTCAACAGACAAGCCAAACATTAAGGTAGCATCAGCATTCGGTATCCCATTCATACTGGTGCTCCATGAATCAAATTTGCCGGATTGATTGCTACGCATTAAGCTCATAACCCCCTCCACCGCTTTCCCCATCGCAGCCCACACCACGCCTTGACGGGATGGGTCAGTGATGATGGTCGAGGTATTACCGCCGTAATCGCCATCCCAGCCCTTTCCGGGTGCTTGGCAGCTTTCCCAGCTAGTGCCACTATTCAAACTCCGCCAACAACCAATATCGGCATACCCCGCAAATAGAATATTGTTAGCAGTCCAACGACTAGCCGCCACAGTATAAACATTGATATTCTCTAAACCGCGTGATGCCCAGGCTGTTCCAACGGCTTTGGTGAATAGGTTATTAAAGCTTTTACCATTATCATTACTTTGCAATGCCCATTGATCATTCACCATAACTATTCGGTTAGCATTACGTGGGTCAGTAGCAATTGTTCGTAAACTTTCACCGTTATGATAAAAACTTGTCAATAAATCAGCGTCCCCGCGTTCTGCATAGTGCCAATAATCTGGTATTTCCCACGTGGATTTAGCACCAATGCTATTGGTAACAGGGGTGGCTGACGTCCATGTAAATTGAGCACCAGATTTATTCGCCAGCCACACACCGTTTTTTGTACCCCATACGGTCAATGCATTACTAATAACTTTTACTTGACCACTTGCAGTCGTTGGTAACCATAAAGAATAACCGATATTTTTACCAAAATAATCATATTCAGGTGGCAATCCTGTATTACTCCAGCTAACACCTGCATTAGTAGAGTACAGAACGCCCACATCAGTGGACAGATACATCTCATTAGGATTAGCTTTAATCAGCCCAAAATCAAAAACTGTTTTTTTGATTGTAGGTGCAAACTCCTGCCATGTTTTCCCTGAGTTTGTGCTCTTATAAATCTTCTGGTTAGCTGCACTTTTAGGTACAAAACGATCAGGTGCTGATATAGCATAAAGTTCATTAGCTTTAGTCGGGTGCACAACTAACTTTTGAATTCTGATTTTTGATAATCCACTTGCTTGCTTTATCCACGTCGCCCCACTGTTCGTACTCATATAGATAGATGCATCAGCTTTATTGTAAGTACTTAGGCATAAGTTACTCGGAACCTTGCAATCGTAACCTATTGATTTGCAAGGGGTGGTTTTTCCGAAAAACTTTTGCATAAGTACTTACCGATAATACGTTAATAATTTAAAAGCCTAGAACTCGCACCTACGGACAAGCAGCGAACCATTCTGAGCTTTTAGCATGATTACAGCTTCATAGATCAATATCCAGATACTATAGTTTATGTTTATATTATTCAGCATAGTTTCATTTTATTCAATATTTCTTATCGGCATCTTTGTAAATTTTAGTTAGTTTATTTTTATGGCAAATAAAAAATAATTATGCACACCTTGATATTTCTTGTTTTGGTTATTTTTTGGTCATTTGCAGTATTCATACATTAGAATATAACGAATAATTGATATTTATCACACTTTCGTTAACTCATAAATTTATTTGATTTGCAAATCAATAAAAGCGCGTATCCCTATCAGGGTACACGCTGGAATCAGGCGCATAAAATATAGTATGCTGCTTGCCACTTCAGGAGTGCACCACCGTCCAATTCGTACACATTGGGCTAAACAACGGTGCATCTCATAGGATTCCAAAATGTCTTTGACGGAGGAGCCTCAATGACGGATGTCGTTGCAACCAACCAGACCATTATCGTCGTCGGCGGCGGTATCAGTGGCATGACCACTGCACTCGAAGCAGCCGAAACGGGTAAGCAGGTCATTTTGCTAGAAAAACGCCCTTACTTAGGGGGACGTGTTTCCCAGCTTTACAAATACTTCCCTAAAATGTGTCACCCGACCTGCGGTCAAGAAATCAATCAACGCCGCATTAAGATGAACAAAAATCTCACGGTGATTACGCAGGCGGAAGTTTCCAACATCAGCGGAGAAAAGGGCGATTACACGGTTTCCGTGACCATTACCCCGCGTTACGTCAACAGCAATTGCACCGCTTGCGGCGACTGCGCCAAGGCTGCCACGACTGAATTTGACGATGAATTCAACTACAACCTCGGCAAGCGCAAGAGCGTTTACCTGCCCAACGCAATGGCATTCCCCCAGCAATACGTGATTGACCAGCGCATCATTGGCACCGTCGAAGCCGACGCTGCCAAAGCGGCCTGCAAATACGGCGCAATCGAGCTGGATCAGCAAGTCGAAACCCTCGACCTGAAAGCCGGTGCGGTGGTGTTTGCCACAGGTTGGAAGCCTTACGACGCGAACAAGATTCAGCCTTACGGCTACGGCCGTTTTGCCAACGTCATTACCAACGTCGAATTTGAACGCTTGATGGATCCGCATGGCCCCACCAACGGCAAATTGCTGCGCCCTTCCGACGGTAAAGAAGCGAAAAACATCGCCTTCATTCAGTGCGCGGGTTCGCGGGATAAAAACCATCTAGCGCATTGTTCACGCATTTGTTGCATGGCTTCCCTCAAGCAAACCAACTACGTGCAGGAAAAGTTTGGTGACGACGGCAAATCCACGATTTACTACATCGACATGCGGGCGATTGACCGTTTTGACGATTTCTACCAAAACGTGCAAGCCAACCCGAACGTCAGCTTCATCAAGTCCAAAGTCGCCAAGATTGAGGAAGACAAAGCGACCGGCAACCCTGTCCTGCACGGCGTGAACACCGAAGGCTACCACCGTTACGCCAACCAACACGATCTCGTGGTATTGGCAACGGGCATGGAACCCAGCGTGGATTTCAAAGGTTTCCCGATCAAGATTCTGGTCAACGATGAAGGCTTCATCGAACATGACGACAGCAACGGCGGCATTTTTGCGGCTGGGGTTGCCTCCGACGCGCTGGACGTAAACCGCGCAGTGCAACACGCCACGGCTGCGGCCTTGCGTGCGGTGCAAGTCGTCAATCAGGTAGCAGGAGCATAAGATGAAAATTGGTGGTTATCTGTGTACGGGTTGCGGCATTGGCGACCGTCTTGACACTAAATCCCTCGAATCAGTAGCCGTGCGCGAAGGTCGGATTGGCTTCTGCAAGACCCACGACTTCCTGTGCAGTCAGGCAGGCGTGGACATGATCAAAGCCGACATGGCAGCGGAAGGCGACGACAAAGTAACCAAAGCGGTCATTATGGCGTGTTCGCGCCGTGCCAAAACCGAAAGTTTCAACTTCGGGGCAGTGCCAACCGCGCGCGTCAACTTGCGTGAAGGTGTCATCTGGATTCGTCCTGAAGGCAGCGAACACGACGAAACCACGCAGGAAATGGCAGCCGACTACATCCGCATGGGTTGCGCCGAAGTCAAAGCGATGCAACAAGCCGATGCCAGCGGTGAGCAAGGCAAAAACAACCACATTATGGTGGTCGGCGGCGGCATTACCGGCATGACGGCGGCACTCGAAGCCTCCAAAGCCGGTTACTACGCCAGCATTATCGAAAAGTCCGACCGTTTGGGCGGCGTGATGGGGCAACTCAAGCAACGCCAGCCGGAACATTCCCCGTTCCAAAACCCGCAAGATACCGGCGTTGCAGCCCTGATCGCAGCGGTGGAAGCCGATGACAAAATCACGGTTTACCTGAATTCCAGCATTGCGAAAACTGCGGGTGCGCCAGGGCGTTTCGAGGTGGATATTGCCTCTACCGTAGGCGCAGGCACGCACGCTGAATTCGGCGCAATTGTGCAAGCCACTGGCTTCACCCCTTACGATGCCAATAACCTGCCAGAATTCAGCTACGGCAAATCACCGAACGTTGTGACTCAACTGGAACTGGAAGCACTGGCTCGCGCCGCAGGCGATGGCCCAATCAAACGTGCTGACGGCAAAGTGGTCGAAAACGTGGTATTCGTGCAATGCGCGGGTCAACGCAGTACCAAGGAAGGGCATTTGTCCTACTGTTCCGGTCATTGCTGCGCTACCAGCATCAAGCAAGCGATGTATTTCAAAGACAGTAACCCTGACATTGAAACCACCGTATTGTTTGACGACATCCGTACACCGGGTGCTGGCGGCGAAAACTTCTACCGCAGTGCGCAAGACAAATTTGTGACTTTCCGTAAAGGCAAAGTCTCCACAGTTGACGTTAAAGGCAATGATTTGCAAGTCAATTTCAAGGATTTGATCCTTGACGAAGACGCGCAGATGGGTGCTGATCTGGTGGTATTGGCGACGGGCATGTTACCCAACTCCGGTACTGACATCGACACCATGAAGGACAAGGACGAAAGCGGCGAAGTGAAAGTCTCCGTCGAATCCATCCTCAACCTGAACTACCGCCAAGGCCCGGATATGCCGCAATTGGTGAATGGTTTCACCGATTCGCATTTCATCTGCTTCCCGTATGAAACCCGCCGCACGGGTATCTACAGTGCAGGCCCGGTACGCCGCCCAATGGATGCCGCGCAAGCGCAAACCGACGCAATGGGCGCGGTGATGAAAGCGATTCAGGCGATTGAAAACTCCGCGATTGGTCGCGCAGCACACCCCCGTTCCGGCGACTTGAGCTTCCCGTCATTCCGTAAGGAAGGTTGCACCCAGTGCAAACGCTGCACCGTGGAATGCCCGTTCGGTGCGATTGACGAAGATGAAAAAGGCTACCCGCAATACAACGAAGCGCGTTGCCGCCGTTGCGGGACGTGCATGGGTGCTTGCCCGGTACAGGTTATTTCCTTCAAGAACTACTCCATCGAAACCATCGGGGCGCAATTGAAAGCCGTCGATGTGCCGGATGAGTTCCAGGAAAAGCCGCGTATTCTGGTACTAGCGTGCGAAAACGATGCCTACCCTGCCCTCGACATGGCAGCCATGAAACGCAACGAATCCAGCGCGTTTATCCGCGTGATTCCAGTGCGTTGCCTCGGCTCGACCAACACCATCTGGATTAAGGATGCATTGGGTAGCGGCTATGACGGCGTGGTGATGATGGGCTGCAAAAAAGGCGCAGATTATCAGTGCCATTTTGTCAAAGGCTCGGAAATGGCGCATGTTAGGATGGCGAAAATCGGTGACACCCTGTCGACCATGAACCTCGAATCCGATCGCGTCGCGGTGCATGAAGTCGCCATTACCGACATCGACCGCGCACCCAAACTGCTGGATGAGATGGTTGAAGTGATTAACCGTGTCGGCCTCAGCCCGTTCAAGTTCTAAGGAGGATGCTGGAATGACTACTGCTGTCAATCAAGCGATGGTTGAAAAATACAAAGGCAACTTCCTCAAAGAAGTGACGGATAACGTCGAGGAAGGCAACTGGGTCAAAATGTGTATGCAATGTGGCGTGTGTTCCGGTTCGTGCCCGCTGGGGCCGCACTGGGATCACCCGCCGCAAGAATTATTCATGATGATCCGCGCCAACAAGCGTGACGAAGTGCTGTCATCCACCTCGATGTGGATGTGTACCTCGTGCTACAACTGCGTGGCGCGTTGCCCGCGTGGTCTGCCGATTACGCACATCATGCACGGCTTGGCGCACTACGGTAAGCGCATGGGCATGAAACCCAAGAACCAACCAACGGAAAAGTTCGGGCAAATGTTCTGGGATAACCTGATCAAGAAAGGTCGTGTCAACGAGCTGAAACTGGGTCTGGGCTTGTACTTCAAAGACGGTTTCGCCGAAGGCGTGAAAGTGTCGATGGGCAAACAAAAGCTAGGGTTAAACATGATGAAAGCCAAGCGTATGTCACCGATGGAAATGCTCGGTGGGCATGGCGTTAGCGATCTTTCTGGCTTCCACGCCATGCTGAAAAAAGCCGAAGAGCTGGAAGCAGCACGTGTCGGCACCAACACTGACGCGAAATGAGGAGGATGAGGTAACAATGGCAAAGCATGAATATTCTTACTACCCCGGCTGTTCTTCCCAGAAGGGAGCATCGTCTTCCAACTTGGAAAAGTCGGTGGAAACCCTGTGCGAAGAGCTGGACATCAAGCTGAATCCAATCCCGGATTGGAACTGCTGCGGTGCTTCCATCGGTTATGCGGGCGGTGGCGAACTGCCGCGCATGACGCTTTCCGCACGTAATTTGGCGTTGTCCGAAAAGCATCACCCGGATCAGGACGTGGTAGCCACTTGCGCCGCTTGCTGGCTCAACACCCGCGAAGTGCAGGAACGCTTGAACCACAACCCGACCCTGAAAGCCGAAACCAATATTGCGCTGCAATCGGTGAAGCTGGAATACAAGGGCAACAAAAAAGTCCGCCACATGGTGGAAGTGTTGATCGAAGACATCGGCTACGACGTGTTGGGTTCCAAGGTTAAAAAGCCGTTGGAAGGGCTGAAAATCGCCGGTTACGTCGGTTGCCAAACCAACCGCCCATTCGGAATTGCCGGTGAATCGTTCGAGAACCCGATGTATCTGGATAAGATGGTCGAAACCCTCGGTGCGGAAGCCCTCACCAAGTACGACAAAAAAGTTGCTTGCTGTAGCGGTGCGCTGATGTTCTCTGAACCGGAAAAAGGTCAGGCATTGGTCAAGGACATCATCGAATCCGCTTACGACAGCGGCGCGAACATGATCGTCACCCCATGCCCACTGTGCCAAGCCAACGTTGAAATCTACCAAGATGACATCAATGCGCGTTACAAGACCAATTTCGACATGCCGGTCATGTACTACAGCCAGTTGATGGATGTGGCATTTGGGCGTTCCGCATTGGATGCAGCGTTGAATGGCAACATTATCCAATCCAAAAAATTGCGTGAAATTGCTGACAAATAAACGATAACTAACCGTTTATCGCACGTTTAGGGAAAAGGGGGCATAATGCCCCTTTTTTCTTGCCAAGGAATTGATAAACATGAAAACAACCACATTATTAGCACTGGCAGTGGCACTCTCCGGCAGCGTTTTTATGAGCGCGTGTTCGGATAAAACCGCCACAACGAGTACCACTGGCACTTCTTCCCCACAAGCAACGGATATTAAAATGGTCGATTTAGTTAAAACGGATGTAAAAGTAGGCGACGGCGCAGAAGCTACCGCTGGCAAGATGGTTTCTGTGCATTACACAGGCTGGTTGTATGACGAAGCCGCTGCTGACAAACACGGCAAGAAGTTTGACAGCTCCCGTGATCGCGGACAGCCTTTCCAATTCCCACTGGCTGGTGGGCAAGTGATCAAAGGCTGGGATGAAGGCGTACAAGGCATGAAAATCGGCGGGCAACGCACCCTGATTATCCCTGCGGAAATGGGCTACGGTGCGCGTGGCGCGGGCGGCGTGATTCCACCAAACGCCACGCTGGTATTTGACGTTGAATTGCTCGGCGTAAATTAATCCGCAAAACGGATTTCGCGAATATCCCAAGTCTGGTCATTCGCACTCAACACCAAACAGGATGGCCCGCCATGATTGCGGGTCAGCCCTGCCGCACCGGGATTCACCACCCACGGCAACGCGCTTTTATCTTGCACCATCTTATGGGTATGTCCGTAAACAATCACGCGAGCATCAGGGTGTTGCGCACGTAAAGAATCGTGGCAAGGGGTGTGATGCCCGTGTTCATGCCCATGCTCAATGCAAATCTTACCGCCCGGCAATTCCAATTCACTAATGGATGGCAGCGGAAAATCAATCATGCAACGTGGTTCATTGTTGCCCGCTACCGCAATCACCATTGCACTTTTGGGTTGCATCGCTGCGAGTACATTTTCCCCGCAAATATCCCCTGCATGAATGGCGTAATCACACTCACGGATGATTTCGATAATGCGCGGGTCAAGATGTCCGTGCGTATCGGAAATAATAGCGACAGAAACAGTCATTATTTTTACCCTAAAACTCTTAATTTGGTTGTCATTGTCGCAAAAGCAAAAACCCGGCACAAGGCCGGGTTTTTGGAATGCTTGGTTAAGCCGAGGGCTTATTACCAGCGACCGCCGCCGCCGCCACCGCTACGACCACCGCCAAAACCACCGCCACCACTGCGATTGTTATCGCGTGGTGCTTGTGGTTTCGCTTCGTTAACTTTCATACCGCGACCGCCCATATCAGCACCATTCAGGCCATCGATAGCTTTTTGAGCTTCGCTGCTGCTGGACATTTCTACGAATGCAAAGCCTTTGTTTTGCCCGGTATCACGGTCAGTGATAACGCTAACAGATGTCACTTCGCCGTATGCAGAGAACTTTTCTTGCAAACCTTGTTGAGTGACGGAATAAGGCAAATTGCCAACGTAAAGTTTAGTAGCCATGAGAACCTCCTTAAGGTTTTCGTAAACCGTTCAAGAGGATGTAGACAGGATGCCCGCAGACTCGAAAGAAACGATGTAAAATGAAGTGCTAAGTATACAGGTTTTCCGGCGGGTAGATAGCCCGCCAGTCGGATAAAACCGAAATAACCCAGAAATTTATACGAGCAGCTTTGTGCTCACTAAACCGCACCGGGTTCTAAGCCACTGTTCAAAGCTGCTTGGCGTTCTTCTTCGGCACGTTTCAAATGCAATTCAACAGCAGCTTTGTGGCGCAATTCAATAATATCCTTACGCTCTTCCCAACGTTTTTCAAGAACATTTTCGTGCGTCGGAATGGTTTGCTCATCAAACAACACTTGGCGCAGCAAGCGGAAGGCAAACTTTTGCAAGATCACGTCATCTTGGAAAGACGCACGGTCTTCATCACTGATCATGTAAGCCTTAGCAAACGCGGGGCTTTCCACAAAGCGACGGAAGCGGTCAATATCGAAGCTCGCCATGAAATACAACTGGAAACTCAGCGGATCGGGCTTGCCAATCGCAGGGCCTGCTGATTTCTTCTTCAGCATCAACTGCATCCACTCGCGGTTGATTTCGTCGTATTCTGGCACGCCCTGTGCTGCACGGTAATCGCGGACGGTCATCACCTTGTCAGTATTCCAACCTTGGCAATGCTCTTCCTTATTACGAAAATAATATTGCACGTCTTGGTAAGTATCTGCCGCACGGTGTGATAACAGCCCCAGCCCGTAATAACGGCAAGCGGCAGGGCGATCTTCATATACGCTGCAACCTTCTTCACGCACGAACAAACAGGTTTTGTTGTCGTCAGTACGCAATTTGATGCCGGGAGTGCCGTGACCATCCGTCTCAAACGGCACGGTATGCTTGTCGAGGAATTCGCTGGAAGTCATGCCCAAGCGTTTTTTCAGGCGCAGGATGTCATACGGTGCGAGGGTTACATCCGCAGCCTTACAGCAAATATTGAAACAGGAAACACCAGGGTGGCAGTTAAACTGGATAGTGGTGTCATCCGTCAGCAGTTCAGGAATGAGGGAGCTTTGGAATTCCTCAGGAATGTCGAGTTTTTCAGCCATGATCTTTAGTTACCGGGGTATGTACTGTATGAAACGATCAGTATAAAAAGAACGCCCCTGTTGTGCAAACAGGGGCGTTACTTGTGGGGAAGTTAAGGTTTACAGCTCGAACGCTGGCAGCTTTTTATCCAGCAATACATGCTTCAACGTCACGTATTTCGGCATCCCGTTTTCGTATGGCGGATAGTCTTCGCCTTCGATCAACGGTTGCAGGTATTCGCGGCAAGCGTCGGTAATGCCGTAGCCATCTGCACTGATGTATTCCAGCGGCATCATTTTTTCGACGTTGGCAATGTCTTTCAACTCGCCTGAACCAATGTGCCAAGTGTACGGATTATTGGAGTCACGGATAACCGCTGGCATGACCGAGTTTTTGCCTTCCAGTGCCAGTTCAACCGCAGCCTTGCCCAGTGCGTAAGCTTGTTCCACGTCAGACTTGGACGACAAGTGACGCGCCGCACGTTGCAGGTAATCCGCAACCGCCCAGTGGAATTTATACCCCAGCGCATCTTTGATCATATTCGCAACGACAGGAGCCGCACCGCCCAATTGCGCATGACCGAACGAGTCGCGAGTGCCCTGCTCCGCCAAGAATTTGCCGTCTGGATAATGGCAACCTTCGGAGACCACGATGCTGCAATAGCCGTACTGTTTCACTTTCGCGTCAACGGTCGCCAGGAATTTTTCCTGATTGAACTCAACTTCAGGGAACAGGATAACAACCGGAATATCGTTGTTAGCATCGGCTGCCAAACCGCCTGCCGCTGCAATCCAGCCCGCGTGACGCCCCATGACTTCCAGCACGAAAATCTTGGTGGAAGTGGCACACATGGAAGCCACATCGTAGCTCGCTTCACGGGTAGACACCGCGATGTACTTAGCAACCGAACCAAAACCAGGGCAGTTGTCAGTAACAGGTAAATCGTTATCCACTGTTTTGGGGACATGGATTGCTTGGATCGGGAAGCCCATAGCATCCGCCAATTGGGAAACTTTCAAACAGGTATCCGCAGAGTCACCGCCGCCGTTGTAGAAGAAGTAACCGATGTTATGCGCTTTGAACACTTCGATCAGACGATCGTATTCACGCTTGTTCTTTTCCAGACTTTTCATCTTGTAGCGGCAAGAGCCGAATGCGCCGGATGGGGTGTGGCGCAAGGCTGCGACATCTGCATCGGAAATCTTGCTGGTATCAATCAGGTTTTCCAGCAATGCGCCGATAATGCCGTTTTGCCCCGCGTATACCGTGCCGATCTTGTCACTGTGCTGGCGGGCGGTTTCAATCACGCCGCAGGCTGAAGCGTTGATGACGGCGGTAACACCACCGGACTGTGCGTAAAAAGCATTCTTAACGGTCATAACACAAACTCCTCTATGCGATCTCTCAAACTAACGTGTGGATTCTTCAAGCTGTGGGAAAATTCTTATTGCGCTCGCTCTCGTGGTCTGCCTGCAAACGCAGCAGGAAGAGAACGCAGTCGCCTAAATCGGTGTATTCCTCTATACCGGTGTTGAATTGTTCTTTGGCAGAATAGAAAAATTGTGAACGGTAGCGGCTCTCGCCGGTTTTGGCGACGAGGAAAGTGCAACCGTTATGTTCCCAATACATGGCGGGACAAGCGGTGACGTCACGATCTGCTTTAGAAAGCCGCAGTTCGACTTCGACTTCCTCTGCCACGATGCCGCCGTTGCGCCAACGTTCATTAATGCTTTGCTGGGTAATGGATTTTTCGAGGTCGGTCAGATCAGGAACTGCCATAACATGCTGCCTCTGTTGTTAGTGAATGGTTGTGCTGCCAAAATCGGTCGGTGCGCCGGATTCAATGCCGTGCAATAACTCATCCTTGCTGGCATCACGGATCGCAATCACTTTGACGTGGAAGGTCATGGTTTGCCCAGCAAACGGGTGATTGCCATCCAAAGTCACGGATTCTTCAGTGACACCGGTCACGCGGAAGGTTTTGATTTCGCCATTTTCGGCTTGGAACTGCGCTTCCGCACCGATTTTGCGGTAAGGCGGCGGCACATGCTCAATGTCCTGCACCAAAATCAGGTCAGCATCGGCTTCGCCCCATGCGCCATCAACCGCCGGAACATCAACGGATATTTCATCACCCACGCGGCAACCCACCAAGGCTTTTTCCACCACGTCATACAAGCGGTTATGGCGCATGAATACCATGCTCAAGGGCAAATCCACTTGCTCCATAATCTCGCCATGACGGTCAGCGATGCGGTAAGTGAACTGGACTACCTTGCCAGCAGCCACTTTTTCGGGAGATGCAGTCATTGTTGCTCCTGATATTATTCGTAGGGGCCCACCTACGTGTGCGCCCTCTTTTGCTGATGAAAAGGACAGACACGCAGGTCTGTCCCTACAGCCGCTTAACCCAATGCCGCAAAAATATTGTCGCGAATCGAGTCAACCGAACCTACACCTTCGATACGGATGTAACGCGGGGCATTGGCTTCACCAGAGGCTGCCCACGCGGAATAGTAGCCGATCAGTGGCGCAGTTTGCGCGTGATACACTTCCAGACGCTTCAATACGGTTTCTTCCGCATCATCAGCACGTTGGATCAAGTCTTCGCCGGTTTCGTCGTCTTTGCCTTCCACTTTTGGTGGATTGAATACGACGTGATAAGTGCGACCGGATGCCACGTGAACGCGACGACCACTCATGCGGCGCACGATTTCGGCATCGTCAACCGCGATTTCAACGACCGCATCAATATCAACACCTTGGGTTTTCAGCGATTCGGCTTGCGCCAACGTGCGTGGGAAACCGTCGAATAAGAAACCATTGGCACAATCGGCTTCAGCCGTGCGCTCTTTGACCAGACCGAGGATGATTTCGTCAGAAACCAGACCGCCTGCGTCCATGACTTTTTTGGCAGCAATGCCCATTTCCGTGCCTGCTTTAACCGCAGCACGCAGCATGTCGCCCGTGGAAATTTGAGGGATATTGTATTTTTCTTTGATGAAATTGGCTTGTGTGCCTTTGCCAGCACCGGGGCCGCCTAATAAGATAATTTTCATGCGGTGAACTCCTCCAGAATTTACTACCGTAGATAACAACCAGGGCATCCTGAGATGCCCTGATGTTGGTCTAAACCCTAGTTAACTAAGGCTTAGTGCTGTCGTCAGGCAACCCGATTAGTGGGCAGCAGGCTTGAACAGCTTGGACTTATCAACCAAGTCTTTGTGAGCGCGTTTGAACACAGTCCACTGCTTAGTTTCTTTGTCGTAAACAGAGTTTACGAAGCAATGCCAGTTTTCTTCGTCCACATAGTTGTGATCCATACGGTAGTAGAAACCAGGGTAACGGCTTTCTTGACGGAACTGGATGTGCTTCATGTGCGCTTCCGCCGTCAGGATACGGTGATAGTTTTCCCATGCGCGGAGCAATTCGTGCAGGTCTTTTGCACGCATTTTCATCGCATCTTCTTTCAACATACCCAGTTTTTCTTCCGCTACTGCCAACATGTGACCGTTGGTAGTGTAGTAAGTCGCAACACCTGCAACGTACTCGTCCATGATTTTCTGGAGACGGAACTGCAACATACGTGGCGTGATGTAGTGTGGGTTTACATCAATCGCAGTGGTGTAGTCTTTGTGTTCCAGGAAAGTACGGACTGGACGGTAGATTTCTTCAACCAATGCTTCAACCGGGGTATCCAGTGTTGGTGTCCAGTCTTTGTTGTCCATAACGAACTTAACCATAGACTGTGCAGCCATACGGCCTTCAGTGTGTGAACCGGAAGAGAACTTGTGACCAGAAGCACCAACGCCGTCACCCGCAGTGAACAGGCCGCGTACTGTGGTCATACCACGATAGCCCCAGTTCCAACCTTGTGGCAGATGAGCAGGGATCTTGTCCTTGTCAGGATGTTCTTCAGTGGTCGGAGCACCAACGTCTTCAGGACCAGAAGCCCAAATACCGCAGCAACCTGAGTGTGAACCCAGCAGGTACGGTTCGGTAGGCATCAGTTCGGAGTTTTTCTTTTCTGGTTCGATGTTTTCACCAACCCAGATACCGCACTGACCGATACACATGTCGAGGAAGTCTTCCCACGCTTCTGCTTCCAAGTGCTTTACTTCACGTGGAGACAGGGTTTCGCGCAGTTTGCCCAAAGCGGTAACGGTATCCATGTAGATAGGGCCGCGACCTTCTTTCATTTCCTTGAGCATCAAGTGGTTACGCAAGCAAGATGCTGGAACCGCTGCCTGACCATACGGAGGATAGTCATTCAACAGTTCTTTGTTCTTCTGCATATACACTTCGCCGTAAGCGTTGGTAGCTTGGGCTTTGAACAGCAAGAACCATGCGCCAACCGGACCGTAGCCGTCTTTGAAACGTGCTGGAACGAAACGGTTTTCCATCATGGTCAGTTCTGCACCGGCTTCAGCAGCCATGGTGTAGGTAGAACCTGCGTTCCATACTGGATACCATGCACGGCCTTGGCCTTCACCAACGGAACGTGGACGGAAGATGTTTACGCAACCACCGGCTACCAGCAGGCAAGCCTTGAATTTGTAAACGTATACTTTGTCTTCACGAGTAGAGAAGCCAACAGCACCGGCAACGCGGTTTTTGTCGTTAGCATCATTGACTAGCTTAACGATGAAAACACGTTCCTGAATGTTGTCAGAACCCAGTGCTTTTTTCGCCGCTTCAGCAACGATCCACTTGTAGGATTCGCCGTTGATCATGATCTGCCATTTACCGGAACGGACTGGCTCGCCGCCGTCTTTCAACAGCTTGCCGCCTTCTTTCGGCCAGGTAGCACCGTCGAAACGTTCGCCGTTTACAGTTTTCCAGATGGGGAGACCCCATTCTTCAAACAAATGCACGGAATCGTCAACGTTACGGCCTAAGTCGTAAGCCAAGTCGTCACGGGTGATACCCATCAGGTCGTTGGAGACCATGCGAGCGTAGTCCGCTGGGTCTTGGTTTGGACCGATGTAAGTGTTAATTGCAGACAAACCTTGTGCAACTGCGCCGGAACGATCCATTGCTGCTTTGTCAACCAACTTAACGGTGATGTCAACGCCTGCTTCTTTCGCTGCGCCGATCCAAGGCATGATTTCATACGCCGCGCCGCACGCAGCCATACCACCACCAATGATCAGGATGTCCACTTCTTCTTGGACAACTTCTGGATTACCAAATGTACCTGCCATTTGTATTTCCTCAATGCTTAAATGTTAATAATGAAGCGTATATTGTGATTTACAAATTACTTGCAGATCAGTTCAGCAGGGTTGCCAGCGCGGTAGCCGCCCATGACATCACGCGTCAACAGTGCTTTACCCAAGTTAGCCAGATCCGCTTTAGGCTTGCCGCCGTAGCAGTCGATAGAGCCTTCTGGGGTAGTGCGGATCGGGAATTTGAAACGCTTCATTACGCCGTTACGGAATTTGATAGACCACATAATGGAGTCTTGACCGCGCAAAGGCTGTACAGAACCACCGAGTGGTACCACGTCAGCATAGTGACGTGCTTCGATAGCGTTGGAAGGGCAGATTTTAACGCAGGAATAGCATTCCCAGCATTGATCCGGCTCTTGGTTATACGCTTTCATCGCGTGACCTGTGGCAGAACCATCAACGTCCAGCTTCATCAGGTTGTGCGGGCAGATGTACATGCAAGCGGTGCGGTCGCCGCCCTTGCAGCCATCACATTTGTCAGTACGTACAAACGTAGGCATGGTGTAACTCCTTCAAATTAATTGTATTGCTACATACGGTCACAGAACTCAACCGGTGAAGCCTATGCCCTTTCCTCAAAGCTCAGACTGCACCAGAGATACTTTTAAACAGACTTAGCTGTTTTCACTTTGATAATAGTCGATCAGGATCTGAGCCACTTCAGGACGAGAAAACTCCTTCGGTGGTGCAATGCCCTGACCAAGCATTTCACGAACTTTGGTACCAGAAAGAAGTACAAAATCTTCCTTCTTGTGATCCGGTGCTTCGCACATCATCACAACCTTATCCAACTTCTTGGAGTAAGCGGTGTGGTCGGCGCGGAAGATTTCGATCTTAAGCGCATCCTTAGGCACTTCCTTATCGAAAATTTCCTGAGCATCAAATGCACCGTAATGATCACCAACACCTGCATGGTCACGACCAATAATGAAATGTGTCGCACCCATGTTTTGGCGGAACACGGCATGTAATACCGCTTCTTTCGGCCCTGCATACAACATGTCGAAACCGTAACCGGTTACCATCGCGCTGTTCGCGGGGAAGTACAGTTCTACCATCTTGCGGATGGCAGCATCACGTACTGGAGCGGGAATATCGCCCTTCTTCAGCTTGCCCAGCAGCATGTGGATGACCAAGCCATCACAGCCGAGACGATCCATCGCCATGTGGCACAGTTCTTCGTGGGCTAAGTGCATGGGATTACGGGTCTGGAAAGCAACGACCTTGTTCCAGCCACGCTCAGTAATTTCGTTGCGGATTTCAACCGCAGTGCGGAAAGTATCCGGGAATTCGCTTTGGAAGTAGGAGAAGTTCAGGACTTTGATCGGCCCTGACAGGCAAACTTTGCCTTGGGAATTGAACGTATCCGCGCCGATGTGCGCTTCACCTTCAGCAGGACGATAAATCTGCTGGGTCATGGTAGCCATTTCTTCGTCAGTGAATGCTTCAACAGCTTCCACATCCATCACCGCCAAAACCGGATTACCGCTAACATTGGGGTCTCTCAGCGCGATGCGATCGCCTGCTTTGATACTACCAGCATCTTCAACCAGATTCAGCACTGGCGTTGGCCAAAACAGACCGGACGTGGTGTGCATCGTGGCAGCGACTGACAGTGCATCAGCCTTGTTCATGTAACCAGTGAGCGGGTTGAAGTAGCCACCGCCGAGCATCACCGCATTCGCTGCTGTCGCCGAGCTAACGACGATGGAAGGCAGACCTTCTGCTTCTTTTTGCAGCGCTTCGTTTTCAGCACTGTCGTATACGAATAATGGATTCAGTTCCTCAGAACCATGAGGCTTGATCATGCCAATCTCCCGTAAGTGTGGTACTCGCCAAAATCTTGTGTAGATTTTTAAGTGACCAACACAAATTCTATCTAGCATAGAAAAATTTCATTAGCCACTTGCCTGAAATTTTGAACCACGCACACTCTATACAATTTTAGTGCATAAACCAATGGGTTTGTTTCTTCGATACGATAAGCAAAATCTATTAAACAAGCTTCTAAATGCTTATATTTAAAGAATATAATTATATTGTTATATAGCAACATGCTTACATTGAATTAGTTGATTTTATTACTAGGTTATTCGCAATTACCTGAATATACATCAGGTTTTGGCTTTTGCGAGCCGTTGCAACCACACATCCAGCCCCTGTGCATTCAGGGTGGCATCGACTCGCAATAATTCACGAATATCCCCTTCGGGAAGGTTAACACCGTGTTCAGCTATCTCTTCAAGCCAGGTCAAAAAAATCTGTTCTTTGAGTGCCTCAACGCGCCCTTCTGGTGCATTTTTTAGGGTTAACGCTAGGTTACTCAAGGCTTCGATGCTAGCGCGTAGCTTAGGCAGCAAACCTTGCACATCCGTCACGCGTCCGTAGTGGGTGAGCAACATCGCACTCGGTTGCAAGGCTGCCAACTTATCCAGACTCTGCTGCCACTCTTGCGGGGAAAAAGCCACGGGTGTGGTGGGTGCAAACATCCAAGCCCCCTGCGCGGTGACAAATTCGCGGTAGGCAATGCCGAAGGTATCACCCG
This sequence comes from Candidatus Thiothrix putei, assembly GCA_029972225.1. Lineage (NCBI taxonomy): Bacteria > Pseudomonadati > Pseudomonadota > Gammaproteobacteria > Thiotrichales > Thiotrichaceae > Thiothrix > Candidatus Thiothrix putei. The sequence continues at coordinate 623,536 of CP124756.1, read as the reverse complement.
TGAAGCAAGCGCGGCTTTGCGCATCGAAAATGCAGCCATGATGGTTAGCGTGACCGGGCGTATCGTAAAACGTCAGGGTACGTCCGTTCAGATCCATCACGTAGCCATCGGTCGCCGCGACCACACGTTCAGCAGGAATCGCCACTAGCTTGCCGTAATCTTTCGCAAAGCCCTCTTCGCCATACACTGCTGTTGCACCAGCCTGTAACTTTGAAGGGTCGATCATGTGCGGAGCGCCTTTCGGATGCACGATCAGCGTCGCCTTCGGGCAACGCGCCATCAACTCCCCTGCCCCGCCTGCATGATCCAAATGCACATGAGTAGGAATCACATAGCGCACGTTATCAGCACTCAAACCCAAATCCGCCAGCACTTCCATCAACAATGGCACGGTGTGGTAAGTACCCGTATCCACGAATGCCACCGCATCGCCTGTCCGCACCAAATAACACGCCGCCAATTGCGGGCGATACAAATCCGTGTCGATACAGTAAATGCCATTGCCCAAGTCTTCGTAACGTGCCGCCATTGCTGATTCCTCCATCCACAACTATTGCAGTGCAGCAGAGTATAAACAGAAAACACGGGAATTTGTCACCCACCCCCACAATTTGCGTATAATCAACGGTTCTTACCATCACAGTCAGATTTAAGGAGGCGGCTATGGCACGCACCCCATCCACCATGCTAGAACTTGGCACACAAGCCCCCGATTTCACCTTAGTAGAACCCGCCACGGGGCATTTGATCTCACGGCAGGATTTTGCGGGCAAACCGCTATTGGTCGCTTTCATTTGCAACCATTGCCCGTATGTCATCCTCATCCGCGAAGTCTTTGCGCAATTAGCCAAGGATTATCAGGAACAAGGCGTTGCCGTCGTCGCCATTAACGCCAACGATGTCGCCAACTACCCCGACGACAGCCCTGAAAAAATGGTCGAGGAAGTGCAAACGCACGGCTATACCTTCCCCTATTTGTACGACGAAACCCAAGCGGTCGCCAAAGCCTACCAAGCGGCTTGCACCCCCGATTTATTCCTGTTTGACCACGAACACAAGCTGTTTTATCGCGGGCAATTCGACGATGCTCGACCGCGCAGCGATACACCCGTGACCGGCAATGACTTACGCCATGCGCTGGATCGCTTGCTCGACAATATGTACCCGCCCGATGATCAAAAACCCTCGCTAGGCTGCAATATCAAATGGAAAGCTGGCAATGAGCCGGATTATTACGGGTAAGTAGTCAGCTTGGTCTATAATGCGCGGCTCTCCCACACAGACAAGTAGCCCCACGCATGAATGCCGAACAGCTCAAACAGCTTGAAACCGACCTTTGGTCTGCCGCCGATAATCTCCGTGCCAATACCGGGCTGAAATCCAGCGAATACGCCACCCCAGTGCTGGGGCTGATTTTCCTCAAGTTTGCCGATAATAAATACCGCCATGCCGAAGCCGAGATTGTGGCGGAATACCAGCGTTTGCAAGGCGGGCGGCGCGAGAAATCGTTGGCGGAGATTGCGCAGGAAAAATGCGGCTTTTACCTGCCGGAATCGGCGCGTTACGCGCATTTGCTGAACTTGCCGGGGCAGGAAGACATTGCCAAAGCCATCAAGCTGGCGATGGAGGCGATGGAGCAATACAAGCCGGAACTGGAAGGCGTGTTGCCCAAGGAGGAATACTTTTCCTTCAACCGCACCCCGGAAAGCCGCACGGTATTGTTTGATCTGGTGAAAAGTTTTGCCAACATTCCGCTGGATGCCAGTGGTGATGTGTTCGGCAAAATCTACGAGTTCTTCCTCGGCAAGTTTGCCCTGAGTGAGGGGCAAAAAGGCGGCGAGTTCTTCACCCCGACTTCGGTGGTCAAGCTGATGGTGGAAATCATCGAGCCGCATCATGGTTCGGTGTATGACCCGGCGTGTGGGTCGGGCGGGATGTTTGTGCAGTCCCAACATTTTGTGCAGCGGCGGCGGGCGGCATTGAGCAAGGCGGGCAAGCAGGATGCGGGCGACCAGTTGTTTGTGTACGGGCAGGAAAAGACCCTCGATAGCGTTAAGCTGGCGAAGATGAACCTCGCGGTGAACGGCTTGCGCGGCGACATCCGGCTGGCGAACAGTTACAGCGAAAACCCGTTTGACGGCTTCGGCAAGTTTGATTTCGTGATGGCGAATCCGCCGTTCAATGTCGATGATGTGCCGGTGGCGACGGTGGAAAATGACCCGCGTTTCAACACTTACGGCATCCCGCGCAACAAGACCAAGCTCAAGCAGGTGGATCAGGGCAAGGAAACCGTGCCGAATGCCAATTATTTGTGGATCAGCCTGTTCGCCACCTCATTGAAAGCCAAGGGGCGGGCGGCGTTGGTGATGGCGAATTCGGCGAGTGATGCGCGGCATTCCGAGGCGGAAATGCGCCAGAAACTGGTGGATAACAACCTGATTTACGCGATGTTGACGCTGCCCTCGAATATGTTTTACACCGTGACGCTGCCTGCGACCTTGTGGTTTTTTGACAAGGCGAAGGCGGATAACAAGATTCTGTTCATTGATGCGCGGAATATTTTTACCCAGATTGACCGGGCGCACCGCGAATTTACCGAGGCGCAAATCCAGAACATTGCGGTTATCAGCAAGCTGCACAAGGGCGAACGTGCCGAGTTCCTGGGCTTGATTGATGGCTATTTCACCGACGGTATGGCGCGGTTGGCGGAAAACCAGCAGCAGGTTGAACCCGTAAGTGCGCAATTGTTGGCGGTGTTGGCGGAGGCACAGGGCAAGCAGGCGGTGCAGGATTTGCTGGCACAATGGCAGGGCTTGGCGGCGTTGGAACAGGCGTATCAGGATTATGTGGAAAGTACTGAAAACATGGCTGGCGATGATGCCGCGCTGGATGAAATGAATGCGTTGCAACACGGGTTGCGGGCGACGTTTGATCCGTTCTTTGTGGGCTTGCACGCGGGTTTGAAAAAGCTCGACAAGATTATCCGCACCCACGAAAAAACCAAGGCGGAGGCGGCGAAAGCGGAAGGCAAACGGGCGGGAACTGACCGTGAAACCAAGCAGCTCAAAGCGGCGTTGGAGCAATTGCACAAGGAAGTCAGCAGCGCGGAAAGCACCTTTCAGCACATCCACTGGTTGCAGGAACGGTTTCCGGCGGCGCGTTACGAAGACGTGACCGGGCTGTGCAAACTCGCGTCCCCTGCCGAGGTGCAAGAACAGGATTACTCGCTGAATCCGGGGCGGTACGTTGGCGTGGTCATCGAAGAAGACGGCAAGACCGAAGAAGAATTCCTCGCCGACCTCATCGCCATGAACGAGGAGTTCACCAAACTCAACGACGAAGCCCGCGAACTCGAAAAAGTCATCGCCGCCAACCTGCAAGTGTTAACAGGTGACGCATGAAAAATTGGGAAGAAAAAAAACTGTTTGAGTTATGCGAAACGGTGACAGTTGGTTTTGTCGGCTCAATGGCTAATGAATATGTTGAAAAAGGCATACCTTTTCTTCGCTCTTTAAACATCAAGCCTTATTATCTCGACTTCAATAACTTGATGTTTGTTGATAATGCCTTTCACGCCAAGTTGAAAAAGTCATCGCTAAAACCTGGTGATGTTGCAGTTGTTAGAACAGGTTATCCGGGTACAGCCTGCGTTATTCCAGAATCACTTGGTGAAGCAAACTGTAGTGACTTGGTAATTATCAGGCCGGGTAAAAATCTTAATCCCTATTTTTTGGCTGCTATTTTTAACTCATCATTCGGCAAGAATTTAGTTGCGGGAAATTTGGTTGGTGCAGCACAGCAGCATTTTAATGTTACGGTAGCAAAGGAACTTAAATTTCGTTTCCCTCCGAGCGACTTGCAAAATCCGACAAACTGAGTTGCTCAATTTTCAGCATTGACCGAACGCCGCATATTCAGCCGATTTTTTACTCAATTTGACCAACGAAACCTGAGCTTTTTCAGTTTTACCGTAACTTTTGCTAAATTTCACCCATACCGATGCGACTGCTCCTGTTTTTCAGTCAGTCTTCCCGTGTTTTTTCAAACCCAGTCGCTTTATAACAAGACACGCATCAGTTGATCAGCACTCAACACCAAAATCCCAAACATCAAGTGGCTGTAAACTTTTTGCGCACCTTGCACCCACACATTCCGACCACCAAATTCATCCTTCAGGCGGGCATTGGTTCGTTCTACGGTGCTGCGAATTTTGTAACGCTCGGCATCAGCAGGTTCAAACGCTTCTTTCTGTCCGCCGCGAGGATTGTGATCAATCAGAGGGACATGCCCCAGATGACGGCTGTATTCGTGCAAATCAGCACTGCAATAGGCCGCATCCATCAGGTCGTAGAGACTGGTGACACGTTGGGCACTGATTTGAGAGAGTGGGATGGCTGCCCCGCTGTCGTGAAAGGAGGCGGAAGACAGAATGGCTGCTATCGGGACACCACAATCGGCGGTATCGATATGCAGTTTGTAGCCGTTCCAACTGTGCTTGTAGCCTTGGGCATTCTTCTTCGTCCCCCGGTTACACTGAACCGGTATCTCATCGAGTGCTTGCTGAAGTGACTGTTCCCGTTGGCGCTGAATCCGTGTTTGCCCTTGTTTTTTCTTTGGCTTTTCCTCGGCAACAGGCCGTTCACGTGCCTCAATGGCTGTTGAATCCCGACACAGGTGGCCGATCAGCGCATCGCCCAAATACGTTTTCACCAACGTTTCATGCACACGTTCCGCTAAACGCTGTTCAGCAAATTCAGCGAAGGCACGTGAAAAGGTGGATTCGGAAGGCAGTTTCTTGGTCAGGGGAAACCCGCAGATGCGTCGCAGGGAGCGATCGTTTTGCAGCCGGTCAATGAGTGCTCGCGTATTGACAATATTGAGCACGCTTTTGGCGACAAAAGCATTGGCAAACCAAGATCGCTCCGTCGCTGGCCGTCCAGACCCATCACGAAAAGAGCGCACAAAATCTTCAATGCGCGTCAGCTCCAGTACGTGAATGAGCTTTTCAAGCTTGGGGGTCAATGTGCCAAAGGCATCATTGAAGCAAGGCAGTATTTCAATTTGCAGCAAACTCCAGCGTTGTGCAATCAGGGCGCGTTCGGTAGAATTCATAGCGTGGGCTTAATGGTTGTTTTGACGCTTCTATTATCGCCGAAAACGGCAGCCCACACTTCTTTTTTCCTTCAGATGAAGGAAGGTTCACGCTGAAAATGTAATTTTGCAAGTGGCTCCTCCTAAAAGAACTCAGGACAAAATTGCGGGCATTCTCTCCGCCTACGACGATCTGATCGAGAACAACAAGCGGCGTATTGCCTTGCTGGAAAACATGGCGGAAGAACTCTACCGCGAATGGTTTGTGCGCTTCCGTTTCCCCGGCTGGCGTGAGGCTAAATTTGAGAAGGGGATTCCGAAGGGATGGGAAAATAAAAGATTTGATGATTTTTGCACGCTACAACGTGGATATGATTTACCAGATGCAGATATTGAGCCGGGAGACTTTCCTGTTGTTGCTTCTACGTCAATTAAAGCATTCCATAAAGAGTTCAAGGTTAAGCCGCCTATTGTGGCAACTGGTCGTTCAGGAAGTCTTGGCACAGTCCAGTTTATTCAAAAGCAAGCATGGCCTTTGAATACCTGTCTGTTCGTAAAAGATTTTAAAGGCAATAGCCCATATTTGGTTTATTTCATTTTAAAAGCCATGCGGTAACTACTCAGTCTCCTAAAAAATCAGCTACACTATCGGTATGAACCAGCTACCCCGCCCAACACGAGAAAGTCTCCAGCAGTTAAGCCACGCCGAATTGGTGGAGTTAGTGTTGACGCTGTTTGACCGTATTGATCAGTTGACCGCCCGCGTGAATGAGCTGGAAGCACAGCTCAACAAAAACAGTAAAAATTCACACAAGCCCCCGTCATCGGATGGACTGAAACGCCAACCCGCACAGCCGCGTCAGCTTGGACAACGCCCAAAAGGTGGCCAGCCAGGTCATAAAGGGCATAGCCTCGTGATGCACCCATCACCCGATCACGTGGAATATTACGGTGTTGCCGGGCATTGCGACTGTGGTTTGCCGCTAACCGAAGCCCTGATTGAGACAGGTGAATGTCGGCAACAGTGGGACATTCCCGAACCCCAAATCGTGGTCACGGAACACCGCCAACTGATTTGCACGTGTGGTTGTGGCAAGGTTCATAAAGGCGAATTCCCGGCAACACTCGCCCCTTACATCAGTTACGGCGCACGTTTAAAGGCCTATACGGTGGGTTTGGTACAAGGTCATTTCATTTCGCTGTCACGGGCAAGCGAGATTGTATTCGACCAATACGGTGTTAAGCCTTCCGATGGCAGTGTGCAGCACTGGATCGGTCAGGCGAGTGAAAACCTGACGGCCACTTATACAGCTATTCAGAACACCATTAGTAGCAGCGACGTGGCTCACTTTGATGAAAGCGGAATGCGGGCGCAAGGCAAAACCCAATGGTTGCATGTAGCCGCAACACCCGAAGCCGTTTACTACACTGCCCATGCACGGCGCGGATACGAGGCCATGACAGCGGCGGGAATCCTGCCGGTATTCCAAGGCGTTGCGGTTCATGACCATTGGAAACCGTATTTCCGCTTTGATCAGGTGGTACACAGCCTTTGTGGGGCGCATCTGCTGCGGGAGTTGAACTACTTTGATGAAACCCTCAAACATCAATGGCCTGCACAACTCAAACAGGTCTTGATTGATGCTAAGACCGCAGTGGCTGAAGCAAAAGACGCGCAACAAACGGCATTGTCGCTGGAGCAAATGACTGAACTCAAGCAACGTTATGACCAATGGGTGAATCACGGACTGTTGATTTTCCCTGAACAACCTAAAATCAACCCTAAACAAGGCAAAGCCAAACAAGACCCCGCCAGAAACTTGTTATGCCGTCTACGTGACTTCAAGGATTCGGTGTTGCAGTTCATTCAGCGGTTTGATGTACCGTTTGACAACAATCTGGCTGAACGAGCCGTTCGACCCGTCAAAGTTAAACTCAAGGTGGCGGGTGGATTCCGCGCAATGGGCGGTGCGGAGGCTTTTTGTGTTATCCGTTCCGTGTGGGAAACCGACAAGATTCAGGGGCGAAATCCGTTTGAGTCTCTCAGAGCGGTTTTTGGATAGACTGAGTAGTTACGCCATGCGGTTGGAGAATTTCAATGCTGGTGCAGGCGTTCCCTCATTAAACCGCAATCACCTTGCTGCGCTCAAATTAGCTGTGCCTGAACAAACAATCCAGCAAAAGTTTGATGAGATAATTTCCCCAATATTCAAAAGTCTGGCTCAACAAGCAGAACTTACAGAAAATTTGCTGAAGACAAAAAATACGTTGTTGCCGCGTTTGATTTCGGGGAAATTGGCGGAGGAGAATTTGGCGGTGCAGTTGCCGCCGTCGATGCGGGAAACAACATCGTGACTAGTGGCGCAATGGATACCTATGCTAAAATGTCACTGTTTTCTAACGGTAAAAAGGCTATCTGATGCTGACTAAAGAACAAAAAATCATCTACTTCCACGCCACCCGTAACCGCAATTACCAAGCCAGTTTACGGCTGGAAGGTTTCACCACAGCCCCTGAAAAAGAAGTCGATCTTGATGCCCTGACACGCCAGCAAATCTTGCAACGCATCCAGCAAATCAAACTCCGCTATGCAGGATAAATACGGTGTCACCAACGATCCTGCTTGTTACCCCAACAGCACGGTCTTAGTGAACCATCTGGGTATTCGGGATGCCGCCGAACTTGCAGAAGTCGAAAAAGCCCTGACAGAATCCAGAGCAGCTTTGTTTGAGCCTGATTTTTCAGCTTTTAATTTGGCGACATTGCAAGCTATCCATCGTCATTTGTTTCAAGACATTTACCCGTGGGCGGGGGAGTTACGAACAGTTGACCTCAGCAAAGGCAATACCCGCTTTTGTACCGCCGCTTACATCGAAAAAGAAACCAACAAGTTGTTGCGCAAGCTGGCAAATGAAGATTGCTTGGTAGGCTTGCCCGTCGCTTCTCTACTGGAACAATTGGCTGACTACTACTGTGAATTGAATGTGATTCACCCTTTTCGCGAAGGCAATGGGCGCACTCAACGGTTGTTTTTTGATCTAATCGCTATCAATGCAGGATACGGGTTGGATTGGTCGCAGGTCGAGCAGGACGAGTGGATTCAAGCAAATATTGCCGGTTATTTGGGTGACTTGCAGCCATTACAAACCCTGTTTCAGCGGATTATTTCCGATATTTGAGCGTTTTACTATCTTGTTGATTTCGGTGACGTTGGAGGATTTGGCGGTGCAGTTGCCGCCGTCGATGCGGGAACAGAGCGCGGTTTCGTGCTAGTATGACATCAAACATCGTTAGCAGAGGTGCATCATGCAACTGACACTCGATATTCCAGAAAAGTATTTGATCTTTCAATCACCTACCGAGCTTGTGCGCCTGCTCAAGCTGAATACCGCCATCGACTTGTACCGTCAGGGGCGTTTTTCCGCCAGTGCTGCCGCTGAATTTGTCGGCGACCTAGACCGCTATGAGTTTTTATACGAATGCCGTCAACGGGGCATCGAGCCGCCGCAGACCTACGAAAGCACCGACGAGCTGCAAGCAGAAATTGAGATGTTGGCGCGGAAGTTGGCGTGATACAAAAATCTTCACGCCGATTATTTGCTGATTGATGAAAAAGCCGGACGCAAAGTGGCAAAGATCAATCAGGTCAAAATTATCGGTAGTCTCGGTGTTCTCATCGAAGCCAAGCATAAAGGTATCATTCCATTGCTTGCGCCCTACATTGACATTCTGCGCCTGTCTAAAGCCCATTTCGGTGAGGATTTATTGGCTTACGCACTAACAGTGGTCGGGGAGTAGCTGGAGGCTAACGTCTGCGCTAAACTTCCCCAAATCCGCGCAAATAAACGGGGCAGGGCAAATGGCAAGAAATTTTATATCCGAAGATGACATCGAGCAGGCATTGCTGCAAAAGCTGCAACACTTGCACGGTTTCGATGTACTGGATTGCCATGCCGCCAACCCCGATGATCTCAACGACGGTTCACAACGCACCGACAAGCGCGACGTGATTCTCGCCGAGCGTTTACGGGAAGCCTGCGCACGCTTGAACCCGCACATTCCCGCCAGCGTTATCACCGAGGTGGTGGCAATGCTGATGGATCGGCGTATCGCACTTTCCCCGCTCAAAGCCAATCAGGAACTCGACCAGTTTATCCGCGATGGCGTACCCGTCACCTTTGAGTATGCCAAGGGCGTGAAACAACACGACTTCGTGCGCCTGATCGACTTCAGCATACCCGCCAATAACCGCTACCTCGCCGTGGCGCAATTGTGGATCAAGTCACTGGGACAAGCCCCCAAAGCTGCCTACCGCCGCCCGGATGTGATTTTGTACGTCAACGGTTTGCCGCTGGTATTCATTGAACTGAAAAACTCCAACGTCAAACTCCGCAGTGCGTTTGACGACAACCTGACCAATTACTTGCACGATATTCCACAACTGTTCCACTGCAATGCGTTTTGCATTCTCTCCAACGCGCTGGAAACCCGCGTGGGCAGTTTTACTGCCGGTTGGGAACATTTCTTCCACTGGTTGCGGGTGGCGGATGAAAAAGAAATGGTCAACCGCCCGCAAATCGAAGCGCAAGGCACATCGCTGGAATACGCCATCGCGGGTTTGTGTGAGCGCAGCCGCTTGCTGGATTACCTGGAAAACTTCGTGATCTACCACAAGGGCAATACCAAAATCATTGCGCAAAACCACCAGTTTCTGGGCGTGAACAGTGCTTATCAACGTTTCCTGCAACGTGAGCAGCACGACGGCAAGCTGGGGGTGTTTTGGCACACGCAAGGGTCAGGCAAAAGTTTCTCGATGATTTTTTACGTGCGCAAAATCTTCCGCAAGGTCAGTGGCAATTTCAGCTTTGTGGTGGTGACAGATAGGCAGGATTTGGACGGGCAGATTTACCGCAACTTCCTGAATACCGGCACGGTGCAAAAAGAAGATGCCGCACAACCCAGTAACGCCGAAGAGATGCGCAAGTTTCTGGGGCAGAACAAAAAGGTGATGTTCACCCTGATCCAGAAATTCCGCTACGACAAGGGCAAAGCCTACCCGCGTTTGTTTGACCCCAAGGATGGGCGCGAAGTGATCGTGATGGTGGATGAGGCGCACCGTACCCAATACCAAAGTCTGGCGGAAAACATGCGTGCTGGACTCAAAGGCGCACATTTCCTCGCGTTCACAGGTACGCCACTGTTGGGCAAAGAACGCAAAACCAGCGCGTGGTTCGGCGGTTACGTCTCGGAATACAACTTCCAGCAAGCGATGGACGATAAAGCCACCGTGCCGCTGTTCTACGAAAAGCGTGTCCCCAAGGTGTTGATTCAGAATGAGGATTTGAGCGAAGAATTCTGTGCGTTGCTGGAAGAGGAAGAGCTGGACGCGGCGCAACAGGACAAGCTGGAACGCAAATTCGCCACTGAAATGGAAGTGATCAAACGCGACGACCGGCTGGATACGATTGCACAAGACATCGTGTACCACTTCCCGCAGCGCGGTTATCTCGGCAAGGGCATGGTAATTACCGTCGACAAATTCACTGCCGTGACCATGTATGACAAGGTGCAGCAGCATTGGAAAGCTGAACTGAAAAACCTGCGCGGGCGCATCAATACCACCACCAATGAAGTTGAAAAAGCCCGCCTGAAAAAACGGCTGGAATGGATGAAGTCGGTGGAAATGGCAGTGGTTATCAGCGATCCCAAAGCCGATGAAGCGCGTTTCACCCAGCAAAAGCTCGACATCAAACCGCACATTACGCGGCTCGACCAGTTGGATGCCAACGGTCACGATATTGAGCACAATTTCAAAGACCCCGAACACCCGTTGCAACTGGTATTTGTGTGCGCCATGTGGCTGACTGGCTTTGACGCGCCCACCGTTTCAACGCTGTATCTCGACAAGCCGATGAAAGGCCACACCTTGATGCAAACCATCGCCCGCGCTAACCGCGTCGCGTCTTACAGCATCCAAGGTTACAGCGGCAAACCCGTGGAAAAGCAGCACGGCGAAATCGTTGATTACTACAATGTGTTCCGCAATATGAAAAAGGCGTTGAAAGATTACGCGCAAGGCGACACGGGCGAAACCGTGCCAGTGCAGGAAAAAGCCGAATTGCTGGTGTTGCTGGATGATGCGGTTGCCCAAACGCTGAGCTTTTGTCGTGAGCGTGACATTGACCTGAATGCTGTACTAGGTACGCAAGACACTTTCAAAAATATTGCGAAATTCAACGCTTTTGCCGACATTTTGCTGGGCAATGAGGAATGGCGCAAAGCCTTCAACGTCTACGACAATACCGTGTCAGCCTTGTACGAAGCCTGCAAACCAGAAATTTATCAGCAAGCACCACGGCTGGATATTGCCGCGATCCAATACTTACGCGGGGTGGTGGATAGCTTGGTGGAAGGTGCAGATATTGAAGCCGTCAGCCAGCGCATTGCCGAATTGCTGGATGAAAGCGTGGTGGTGGATGATGCCGACGAGTTTCGCCAGCGCGAGTTCGGGGCAGAATACCGCATTATCCAAAAAGGGCGGACGTGGGATTTGAGCAAGATCGACTTCGACAAGCTGCGCGAAGATTTCAGCGTTGCGCATTACAAAAATATCGAGATTGCGGATATGCGGGCGTTTATTGAAGCCAAGTTGCACAATATGATGGCGCAAAACGTGACGCGGGTAGCATTTGCGGCACGCTTGCAGGCAATTATTGAGCGTTACAACGCGGGTAGTTCCTCCACCGATAACTATTTTGAGGATTTAGTGCGTTTCACCCAAGCGCTGCAAACCGAGGATGAACGCCATGTGCGCGAAGGCTTGAGCGAGGATGAGCTGGAGCTGTACGACTTGCTGAAAAAAGACAAACTCACCCAAGCTGAAGAACAGCGCGTGAAACTGGCGGCGAAAGACCTGCTGATCCGCTTGTTGCAGGAACACCCCAAAGTGTTGGTGCAAGATTGGTGGAAAGACAGCCAAACGCAATTGGCGGTGAAAAATGCGATTGAGGACGTGCTGGACAAGGATTTACCCGACAGCTACGACCGCGTGACCTTCAAAACCAAGTGCGACAACGTATTTGCGTTGGTGCTGGACTTTGCGGCTAATCGGCGTAAGTGGGCAGCCTAAACCGCCCCAGCCTTGCAGTAAATTAGCCTAGCGCCACACTTGGGAATATAATCCCCGCTTGAACTTACACACAGCGGATACTCCCCCCATGAAACGCCCTGAATTGCTTGCCCCAGCGGGTACACTCAAATCCATGCGCCACGCCTTCGCCTACGGTGCGGATGCGGTCTACGCCGGACAACCGCGCTACTCGCTGCGGGTGCGCAATAATGAATTCAAAAACGACAACCTTGCACTCGGTATTGCCGAAGCGCATTCGTTGGGCAAGCAATTTTTCGTCGCGGCGAACATTTCCCCGCACAACAGCAAGATCAAAACCTTCATGGAAGACCTTGCGCCGGTGATTGCGATGAATCCCGACGCGCTGATCATGGCAGACCCCGGCTTGATTATGTTGGTACGCGAAAAATGGCCAGAAATTCCCATCCACCTTTCCGTGCAAGCCAACACCGTCAACTACGCCACGGTGAAATTCTGGCAAAGCCTCGGCTTGACCCGCGTGATTTTATCGCGGGAATTATCGCTGGATGAAATCGCCGAAATCCGCCAAGAATGCCCGGATATGGAGCTGGAAGTCTTCGTCCACGGCGCGTTGTGCATTGCGTATTCTGGGCGTTGTCTGCTTTCCGGCTATTTCAACCACCGCGACCCCAACCAAGGCACTTGCACCAATGCCTGCCGCTGGGAATATAAAACCACCGAAGCGGTCGAAGCAGCGGAAGGCAAATTTGTCCCCAAAGAAGCGGTATTGCCGATGGATTTGTTCAACCAAGCGCAAAGCATGGGCAGTTGTGGCAACCAAGAACGCCATCCGCTGGCGGACAAGGTGTATTTCCTCGAAGAAACCAACCGCCCCGGCGAACTCATGCCCGTCATGGAAGATGAACACGGCACGTACATCATGAATTCCAAAGATTTACGCGCCGTCGAACACGTCCAAAAACTCACCGAAATCGGCGTGGATTGCTTGAAAATCGAAGGGCGCACCAAATCGCATTACTATGTGGCGCGTACTGCCCAGACGTATAAGCAAGCGATTGATGACGCCATGGCAGGGCGCAGCTTCGACCCCAAATTGCTGGGCGTGTTGGAAAATCTGGCGAATCGCGGTTACACCGATGGCTTTTACGAACGCCACCATACCCACGAATACCAAAACTACATGCAAGGCGCATCAATGGGGCATCAGCAGCAATTCGTTGCCGAAGCCATGCGTGTTGACCGTGAAAATGGCTGGATTGAGCTGGATGTGAAAAACCGTTTCGGCGTGGGCGATCGGCTGGAAATGGTACTTCCCGACGGCAATAACCGCGAATTTATTCTAGACTCGATGCAAACCCTACTCGGTGATCGTGTAGAAGTAGCACCGGGCAGCGGTCATAAAATGCGCATTCCACTGCCTCAAGGGGTGGATAGCGATATGATTCTCATCAGCCGGTTCTTGTAATGCTGCATTTTCTGATCATCGTCCTAACCCTTGGAACTTGGATGGTGACGCAAAACATGATGTACGCCGCTGTGGTGCTGGTGGTTGGTTGGGTTGCTGCCTCAATCCTTGGTAAAGTGCTGACGTGTTTTTTTTACGCCCTACTGATCGGCTTGGTAGGGCTTTATGTGTACGCCCACCAAACCGATCAGTCGTTTATGGTATTGCTGTGGAAAGTGATCTTCTGAAAGCAACCACTCATGATTCGTGTTGCTCAATCGTCGTCCCCTCCTCCTGATCCAACTGCACCTGTTCCAACAGACGCCCGCGTAAAATGGCACGACCATGCCGTCGTTCTACCCCCTGTGCACTGAACTCAAACCCGTAAATTCGCCGCCACACCAAATGCCCCTGACGATTACGGGTAGGTTTCATGCTTTCCAGCGACACGGTTTGATCCAAAAGCTGCACGTCAATCTCACGACATGCCCGCGTAGCCGCAGCCACTGCACGTTCCCGTGCATTCATCGAATCCATCCAAAACCAAATACCTAGCCCTAACAACCCCAATAACAGCAAATTTTCCATTTTTGTCCTTGAAAATAGTAGAATGCACCCATTATTACGGAAATCTGCTAACGGATACACAGTAAAGAGCTTTTATGGACACACCTAAACTTGCCCAAAAACCTACCGCCATCACCTTCATTGGTGCTGGCAATATGGCTCGCAGCTTAATTGTTGGCCTATTACAAGACCAAGCGAATGTCGTGCTGCGCGTTGCTGACCCTGATCAACATCAATTGGATGCGATCCGTAAACATTGGCCAGATGTCATGACGACCACCGAAAACATTGAAGCCATGCAAGGCGCTGATGTTGTGGTACTCGCCGTCAAACCACAAATCATGCGCGAGGTAGCAGAAAATCTCGCCAGTGCTGCGCAATTGAATCGCCCATTATTCGTATCCATCGCTGCGGGTATTCGCGAAGAAGCCCTCAACCACTGGCTAGGTGGCAATCAAGCTATCGTGCGCTGTATGCCAAATACCCCGGCACTGGTACAAGCAGGAGCAACCGGCCTGTACGCAAACCTACAAGTGTCTGACCTACAACGCAGTACCGCAGAAAGTCTGCTACGTGCCGTCGGCATTACCCTCTGGTTCGACGAAGAAGCCAAGCTGGATGCAGTGACGGCTATTTCTGGTAGCGGCCCTGCTTACTTCTTCTTGGTCATGGAAGCCATGCAAGCAGCCGCCGAACAATTGGGGCTTCGTGCCGAAGATGCTCACCTACTGATCGTGCAAACTGCGTTAGGTGCAGCTAAATTGGCGCTGGAAAGCGACGATATGCCGGGCGAGTTGCGCAAAAAAGTAACATCTAAAGGTGGCACGACTGAAGCAGCCTTAAAAGTATTAACCACAGGTGGCTTACACGACCTGTTTGCACAAGCCTTACAAGCGGCAGAAAGCCGTTCACGCGAGTTGGCAGCCGCCAACAGCTAAATCACACCAAACAGGGGATAGTTGCTCATGGAAGCACTTCAAAATATCGGCATTTTTTTGGTCGAAGTCTTATTTTCGTTCTACATTGGAGCAATACTGATCCGCTTTCTGCTGGCGTTATCACGGGCTAATTTTTACAACCCACTGTCACAGTCTTTAGTGAAAATCACCAACCCAGCACTAGTTCCCCTTCGACGGATAATTCCTGCCATTGGTAAACTGGATACTGCCGCGATTGTACTTGCGCTAGGTTTGAAAATTATTCAAACACTACTACTCGTTGCCTTACAAGGTAGTGAAGTCAGTTTGCCGGTGGTGTTCGTGTATGCCGTCATTGATTTATTACGCACGGTGATCTACATCTACCTCTTCGCTTTGGTCATTCAAGCCGTACTCAGTTGGGTAGGCAATAGTCACGGCAATCCACTAGCCGACATCTTGCACAGTCTGACCGAGCCACTATTACGCCCCTTACGCCAGTTTGTACCCGTCATGGGCATGATCGACTTCACACCGATGGCAGCCATGTTGCTACTGTATATTGTGCTAATTGTGTTGCAATCTTTTGGGCTGTAAGACGTGTCTGAGTTTTATCGCTGGGAAAATACGGCATTGCATCTGTTTGTGCGGGTGCAACCGAAAGCAAGCTGGGATGAATTTGCGGAAGTGCAAGAAAATAGGATTCGCATAAGAATCACAGCTCCGCCAGTAGATGGCAAAGCAAATACACATTTGCAAAAGCCTGCGGAGTGGCTAAATCAAATGTGCAAATCAAAAGCGGGGAAACTAGCAGAAACAAACACTTATGCGTCGAATCTCCAGTTTACTTACCGGCAGGAGTCGAAAAGGTAGGCTAACAGAAAATCTATCAGCCTACCCACAGCGAAATAGTTATCGCTTAACAGGCATTAACGGTAGCCGCCGCCGCCGAAACCACCACGGTCGCCGCCGAAACCACCACGGTCGCCGCCACGACCACCACGGTCGCCGCCGCGATCACCACCACGACTACCACCGCCGAAGCCGCCACGATCACCGCCGCCACCAAAACCACCGCGATCACCACCGCGACCGCCGCCGCCACCAAAACCACCACGACCACCACCGTCACGTGGGCGATCTTCGCGTGGTTTTGCTTCATTAACTTTAATGTTACGGCCTTGAACGGCTTGTTCGTTCAGACCTTGAATGGCTGCATTGCCTTCAGCAGCATCTGGCATGTCAACAAAACCGAAGCCCTTGGATTGCCCCGTCATTTTGTCTTTGATCATGCTGACGCTGGTTACTTCGCCATAAGCGGAGAACAGGTCACGCAAGTCGTTTTCGGTAATTTTATAGGGCAGGTTGCCAACGTAAATATTCACTGTTTGTCATCTCATAAATAGCGTGTGCTGCTTGGGAATTTACGTTATAGATAATCAGTCACACCAAATTACCTGATAACGATCGACCACTGTGGTTCGATAGGTTATGCACTGTGAAACCTGCAAGTAAAAACGTGGCATCGAAAAAGCAAGGCTCACGGAACTTTCAAGTATCAGGCAAGTTATTTGCAGTGTACCCCAGTTTTTCGCTGCGGGTAACAAAAATCGGATAATTGTCCGGTTAATTTTTCATGTCAACCAAAGTCCCTGAAAGATAAGCATTTAAGAAGCTATCAAAATCCATTTTTTCACCGCTCTCAAGGGCTTGCTGACGAATTAATGAAGTTGCAGCAAGCTGCTGAAGTTCTTGAGTCAACGACGGTGCAAGTTCACGCTTCAGAAAGTAGTCACGGTGTTCTAAGGATTTTCGCCGGGCAAACTCAAAAAAACTTTCGTGATTGGCAAGCATCTCTTCCAACATGCGTGCTGAAGGCGTTAAGTCAGGGTTATAGACAAGCTGAAGCTGGCTCTCCAAACAATCGGTGTAGCATTCTTCGTTATGTACCGCATTCAGCATTTCAGCCACAGGGCGCATCGCTTGCAGTAACGCTTTGGCTTGATCACGCAACAGCACACTATTACCCAAACAACTCAAACGCACCTCAGGGTCACGCCCACGATGAGCCGTCAGCATCTGATTCAGATTGATTGCCTGAAACTCTTCAGCGGAGACCAGCGGGCTTTCCTGCAACAAACAAAAGTGCATGAATACCTCAAGAAAAAAAAGCTGCCGACGGGTCAGCCCTGCCGGGTGGAAAGCGTTCACGTCAATCGAACGCAACTCCACGTAGGCAATACCACGCCGCTCTAATGCATCGGTCGGTTTCTCAAAACCTTGCAGAGGCTGCTTGGGTCGTACTGTGCTGTAGTATTCGTTTTCGATTTGCAGAATATTGGCATTCAACTGACGGTATTGACCGTCAACCTTCACACCAATATCAACGTATTCAGGGTGGGGGGTCGCAATAGCATGGCGCAAGCTGCTGATATACGTATCCAGCGTATTGTAGCAAACATTAACCCCCGTTTTGTTTTCCTTGCTGTTGGTGTAACCAATGTTACCCATGCGTAGCGAAGTACCAAAAGGCTCGTAAAGCGTGTATTCATTGAACTCCTCCATGCCTTCAGGAACAGCTCGGCCACCAAGGAAACTTTTGCAAATCGCAGGCGATGTCCCAAATAAATAAATGATCAGCCAACCATAACGTTGCAGGTTCCGTACCAACGCCATGTATTGTGCATCACGAAACGCACGTAACTCACCAGAAGCCCCCTGAACCTGCTGCCAAGGTTGCCAAAATGCATCATCAATGGAGTAGTTGAAATGGATACCAGCAATCACCTGCATCGCCTTGCCATAACGCCATGCCAGCCCCTCGCGGTAAATATGCTTCATGCGCCCAGCGTTAGAACGCCCATACTCTGCAATCCGAATATCATTATCACCAGCCAACACACAGGGCATACTGGTTGTCCACAACAGCTCGTTGTCGAGTTGCTGGTAAACAAAGGTTTCAATATTGAGTAAAAAATCTAACGCCTGAGCGGCACGCTCTTGCGGTGGCGTAATCAGCTCCAACAAGGATTCGGAATAATCGGTAGTAATCCATGGATGCGTGAGTGCTGCGCCTAACACCGCCGGATGATCATGTTGTGACAATCGGCTATCAGTCGTGACACGCAGGCTTTCTTTTTCAAGCCCAGTGCGGGCATTGCGTAAATATGAATACAGTTGATTACTGTCAATCTCACGCAAATGTTGTTCCAGCAGGTGGTACACGGAGGTCTCCCGATTTAAGCCAAACCTTGATTACAGCATAGAATGAAGATAATACAAATTTCCTTGATCCATTGAGACCAACGTGGCGGTAGACTAAACCAACCACATGCGACTAAACCTAGACAAAACCGTTATTTCAAACCTACCCAAATCTACCTATAGCTAACTAAAAGTAGTCATGGTGTTGAATTCCTGCTTCACGGGGGCTGGTTTCGTCTTCGGCTTGCGCCCAAGACCAGAGCCTTCCCCTCCACAGGCAGACACCGTGTAACTCACGGCGTATTCTTCTAAATTCTTGGCGGCATTTACGTCACGGTCATGGACTGCACCGCAAACGGGGCAAGTCCATTCACGTACCGACAGTGGCAGCTTGTCCACTTTATGCCCACAGCCAGCAGCAGAACAGGTTTTGCTGGAGGCAAAAAACCGATCAGCCACCACGACCACCGCACCCCGCATTTCCGCCTTGTATTCCAGTTGCCGCCGGAACTCGAAGAATCCCATGTCACTGATGGCACGGGATAAATGACGGTTTTTCACCATGCCCGATACGTTCAAATCTTCAATGCCGGGGTGTGAACAAAAGTGCGGTGTCCTGTAGACTAAGATGGCATCCCCTAAAACCAGAGAAAAAGGACTTTCCCATGTTGACAGTTAGCTCCCGCGACCAAAAACTTTTAGAAGCCTTGAACCGCAACCCCGCATTAAAAGCTCGGATGGAAGGGCTAATCGAGGTGGTTGAAAATGCCGGTGATGACATTATCAAAGCAGCAGACGCCGAACAGCGGGTGATAGAAGAACTGCGCCAAATGGGAAATGATGCGATCACTGCATGGGCAAACAAACGTGTAGAAAAATGCACAGCCCCAGCCTGTGAAGAAGGCATTGGGAAGTATGTAAAGAGTGGAAAAAAAACTGTCATTGGCACACGACCTACGGAAAAATCCACATAAGCGAACCGGTCTACCGGATTCCCGGCAAGCGTGTCCGCCCCTTTAGCCAGAGTGCCGAGGTTGTTTGCCGAGGCTGTTCGCTCCCGCTGCAACGGGCGGTGACGGACTTTGGGGCGGACTGTTCATTTGCTCAAGTGCCTGATAAATTAGAAGAACATTACGGGATACGGCTGGCATCCAGCAGCATCCGACACATCACCGAAGGTCACGCCAAACGCATCCATGAATCCCAAGTGTTGATAAAAGACTATCCAAGCACGTTGGGAAAAGCCTATGTCATTGCCGAAATGGACGGCAGCATGATCCCCATCGTCGAGATTGACGAAACAGCCCCCGACAAGCGCAAAGGCAAAAAGGAAAGCTGGAAAGAAGCCCGCCTGTGTCTTGCCCACGCCAAAGGCAGTGCTACGCCAACGTTTGGCGCAATATTCGGTGGCACGGTAGAAGATGCTGGAAAAATCTTATTCGACACCGCCTGCCGTGCTGGATTTGGAAAAAGCACGTTCCTCCATGCGGTGGGTGATGGGGCAAGCTGGATCAACCGTCAAGTGGATGAACAATTTGGCACACAAGGACATTACCTGATTGATTTTTATCATGTTTGTGAATACCTATCAGCAGCATCCGCAAGCTGTTCATGCCTCAAGGACAAGGATAAATGGTTTGCCAAACAGAAAAAAGCCCTACAGGATGGTCAAGCTCAAGCGGTCATCGACACACTGAAACCTTTCCTCGAAGCAGAAACGGTAGAAGACAGTAACGCCCCAGTACGAGCTTGTCACCGTTACCTGAGCAACCGCATTGAGCAACTAGATTACCCGACAGCAAAATCCCTCGGATTGCCCGTGGGGTCGGGCGAAATAGAAAGTGCACACCGTTACATCATCCAGCAACGCTTAAAAAAATCGGGGGCATGGTGGAAAAGTGATAATGCGGCGGATATGTTGGCGTTGAGGGTCATGCGGGGAAACCAGCAATGGAAGCATTATTGGCGAAACACCGCTGAGGCGGCATGAGGTTTACCGCACTTTTGTTCACACCCTCAATGCCGATGGTGTGAAAACGGCGGGTCAAATCCGTGGTGAGTTGGTGCAAACTGTCTTGGCGGATATTGGCGATACGTGCGTGAAGTTTTGCCAGTTTTTGTTTTGCCTTGTGGCGATTGGCACTGCCTTTGACCTTGCGGGACAGGCTGCGCGAGAGCCGTTTTAGGCGGGAAAGCAAGGCTTTATGCGGCTTTGCCCCAACCACTTTTTCCCCCGTTGATAGGGTTGCCAGTGCAGATACGCCCAAATCCACCCCTACCGTGCCTTGGTTTTTGGCAGGCGGGAGATGGTTTGAGGTGGTGTCCACGGTGATGCTGGCGAACCACTGGTCAGCGGTGCGGGAAACCGTGGCAGAGAGAATTTTACCGGAAAAGCGTAACGTTTCCCGCATCCGTACTAACCCAAGGTTGGGAATGCGGATGCGGCAACCGTCAAGGCTGAACTGGTCGTTGGTGAGGGTGAAACTGTCGCGGCTTTTGCCTTTCTTTTTGAATTGCGGGTACTTGGCTCGCCCCGTAAAGAAGTTCTTGAAAGCTGCACCGAGTTGGATAATTGCCATTTGCGGGGCGTTTTTGGTGACTTCCAGCATCCAGGGGAATTGTTCGCGTTTGATGGCATTCAATTGGCGGCGCAAGCCCATTTGGTTGGGTTTTGACTGGGTGTTATCGTCTTTCCATGCGGCGTATTGGGTTTGCCATTCTGCCAACGCCCAGTTGTAGGCGAACCGTGCTGTACCAGCGGCTTTCGCCAAGTACGTCGCTTGCTTATGGTTGGGGTCAAGGCGGATTTTGTGGCTGATGATCATACTTGCGATTCTTCCACGGCTTTCTTTACCCCGTCCAGCAACTTTTTGTTTTTGCGCGAACGTGAGCCGTACAGCCGTGCCGAGAAAACCGTGATGATTTCCAGCACATCGGTTGACAAATCTTCCTCAAAGGTGGTGTCTTCGCCCTTGTTTACGATCACCACTTCCACTTGTTTGGCTTCGCAGATGGAGAACACCAGTTCCGCACCAAACCGCAGCAGGCGGTCTTTGTGGGTGATGACCAGTCGCCCGACATTGCCAACCAAAATCTTGTTGAGCAGGCGTTTCAGTCCTTTCTTGTAGTAGTTCATGCCTGAACCGAGGTCGGATATTAGCTCGAATGTCCAGCCCTGTTGGGCACAATAGAGTTCCAGCACTTGCTTTTGGCGTTCCAAATCGTCTTTTTGGTCAGCACTGGATACACGGGCGTAGGCAAGCGTCTTGCGACTGTCTTCGCTGGCACGGAACAGTTCCGGCTTGAGTTTCAACATATCGTAACGGCGGTGTTTACCGGAAGTGTGTTCCGGGATTAGCCGACCTTCCGCTTCCCAGCGGCGCAGGGTGGGAACTGACACGCCAAGCAGTTTTGATGCTTCACTGATGGGGACTAATCTATTCATATTGATTAGTATAGAGTAGATTTAGTTATATTTCAATAGAACTGTTCAAACCCTAGGCCATATCCCTTTACATGCAAAGAAACTGGTTAAAAATTGCATTACACTACGATTAGTGGTAGTTTTTTAGCTGTATACTGTCGCATCAAAGCAATAACTAATATCGTAGGAAGGGTGATATGTCCCTGTATGTTCTTCGTTTTTTACTTCCCCCACGTAAAGCACTAGCTATCGCAACGGGTTTATGTGCTTTAGCGCTGACTAGCCCAGCCTCTGCTAATCGGATAACCCTAGTCGCAACCATGAACAATCAATCGGTGCTCTCACCTGCCCATTGGTTTATTTTTAATATAGGTGATCAACAACAGGAACCTGTCGCAGAATTGCCTAGGCACAGTGGTACTGTGTACTTACCAGCAGGCAAATACCGTGCTGAAGTCAAACAAAATCAACGCATCAAACACACTGAGTTTCGCGTTGAGTTTAATGTCGACAAAACAGTTACGATTGCCTTAGACGAATGAATCCTTAACAAACAGGCCGCAAAAGCGGCCTGTTTAAAAGATATTAACGTTTATCAAGCAGGCATATAGTGCTTAAACGGCTCAATGTCGATGGCATCACCGAACTGCTCTTTCGCATAATTGATCGCATATTTACGCTCACGGAAGAAACGCTCTTCCCCAATGTGCTTCGCCAAGCCAGAACGCTGGAATGCCTCGTATACCCGCAACTTTGTTCGCGCAATATAGAACTCAATACCCGCAAACTTGAGGCGATCTGCTAGCTTTTCAAGCATTTCTTCTCCGGTCGAATCTACTTGGTCGATGGATTCCATATCCAAAATCAGAACTTTCAAATTAGGTTTCTGTGCAACATTATTCAGCAACTTGCCTTCCAGATAACCGGTATTCGCAAAATACAAATCCCCGTCAAAACGGTAGACCGCCACCGTATCGCTAGTTTTCAAACCATGAGCAGCCGCATCACGCATCGAACCATCCTCATGGCGTGCAACCTCAACCAAATTCGGACTCATGGTACGGTACAAGAACAAACCCAATGACAATACCACGCCCAACAAAATACCCTTATCCAAATGCGGTGCAAACGCCAAGGTCGCAATAAACGTCACCACTGCGACCACGCCATCGTGCGGCTCCACTTTCCAAGCGTGCTTAATCGGCGCAACCTTAATCAAATTAACCACCGCCATAATAATCACCGCTGCCAAGGTCGCTTGAGGCAAGTGATACAGCAACGGCGTCAAGAACAACAATGTCAACGCCACCAGCAAACCCGTAACCACCGAGGAGAATCCCGTCATTGCCCCTGATGCAAAGTTCACCGCAGAACGGGAGAACGACCCAGATACTGCGTAGCCGCTGGAGAAACCCGACACGATATTTGACAAACCTTGCCCAACCAATTCTTGATTCGCTGATAAACGCTGACGGGTTTGGGATGCCATTGCTTTAGCGATAGAAATTGCCTCAACGAAACCAATCAAACCAATAATAGCCGCCGTCACCATCATGGAACTCAAGGTTTTGAAATCCAAACTAACATTCGGCATTGAAAACGTTGGCAAACCTTCCGGAATAGTGCCAATAACACTACCGCCCATCCCTTTGTAATCCACTGCCCAAGACAATACGGTAGTAACCACCACAGTAATCAAGACCCCAGGCAAACGCGGCGCATATTTTTTCAAAACCATCAACGTGGTCAGCGCAAATGCACCAATCATCAATGTCGTC